>JAQBCT010000368.1:0-10644 GCA_032124855.1 Gammaproteobacteria bacterium | reverse complement strand
CCCATGATGGTGACGTCGTAGCCCGCCTCAGGGACGGGTCCCTTGCGCTCCGCCTGATAGGCAAGCTCTGCGCGCAGCCCATCGATCATCCGCACGGAATCCGGCGCCGCATCGATGACGCGCGCCACGGCCCTGCCCTGCACGACGATGTCGTCGTGCGTGACCAGAATCATCAACTCGTTCTTGGGTTTCTGCTCCGACAGCGAATCCGGCAGCTTGATCTTGGTGTTGGTCTGCAACACCTCGACCTCGGAGGAGTTCGCCATCAGGAAGAACACCAGGATGGTGAAGATATCCATCAGCGAGACGAGATTCAGTGCGGCACCTTTGCCGTGCTTCTTCTGCGCATCGCGGCGCATTTTCAGTCGATGTGCGGTCATCGCAATTTCCTTAAGATGCCTTGGCCGGGGCTGGCGCATCACCCAGTGAAATCACCGGAAACAGCTCCGCGTCCACCACGTCCATTGCCAGCACGGCTTTGTAGGAGCGCACGCGATCCATCACCGACACGAGCGTCTGATAGTCCGTGTCCTGTTCCAACAGGATCGTGATGTCGCGCTTCTCGGGTAGCCGGCGCTTCACTTCCTGCATCACGAGCGACAGCGTCGCGTAATCGTGCACACCGTTGACCTGTGGTACCGACTTGATGGCACCGCCACGGCCGTCGGCAACCACCAGCGCATCCTCACGCACCACCACTTCCAGATGCACAGCATCCGGATCGAACTCACCCTGGGCATCACCCGCGGGGAAATTCAGATCGATGATCGTGGTGTGGGTGAACACCATCGACAGCAGCAGCACGGGCACGAGCACGATCATGAGATTCATGAACGGCGTGACCTCGAGATCCGCCGGCTCACGGCGGCGATGCATGCGTTTTTTTGCTACCCGGTCCATAGGTTTCCCCATCAGTCCTTGTTGGTTTGATTCAGGCCTTGGCAGGGGCAGCCTTGGCGGGCGCGTGCGCCACAGTCTCGGGACGCTCTTCCAGCAGGTTCAGGAACTTCACCATCGCGATTTCGAGGCTTTCCACGATGGCGCTGGTCTTGCTCTGCAGCATCGAGTGCGCCAGCAACATCGGGATGGCGACCATCAGGCCGAATGCGGTGGTATTCATGGCGATGGAAATACTGCGCGACAGCAGCGCGGCCTTCTCAGCCGGGTCTGCATTAGCAACCGCTGTGAAGGCGGCAATCAGTCCGATGATGGTGCCCAGCAGACCCAGCAATGTGGCGATGTTGGCGAACGTCGCCAGATACGGCGTGCGTCGCTCGATGCTCGGCAACACTTCCAGGAGTTGCTCTTCCATCGCGAACTCGATGTCGGCGCGACGGCGAGTAGAACTCATGCGAGCCAACCCGTCAGACATGATGCGGCACACCGCCGATTTGGACTGACGAGCGATCTCGCCCAGTTCACGCACACGCTTCTGCTTCAGCAGCGGAAGGATCGCGTCGTAGTCGCGACGGCTTGCACGCGTTTCCTTGCTGAGAAAAAAGAACCGCTCCATCGCAATGGCCAGGCCGATGGCCATGACGAATGCGATCGGATACATGAATACGCCGCCTTCCTGGAAAAAGGCCACTGCCGTCGTGTAAAAGTCCATGATTACTCCTTGCCCTCAGACGCTTTCAGTAGGTCGTAGTACTTCAGTTCCCGCTGGTACGCCGGCGGATACAAACGGCGGAACACTTCGTGTTCAGTGAAATTGGGATCGAGCTCAATGCTGGGGATTCCACTGGGGTCCTGCCACGGCACGATGTAGAGAACTTTCGGCAACTCCTGGTTGCCCGAGATAACGGTTTCATCAAGGCGTATATGGCCCTGAGGTTTGGCGACTTGATCCGCAGCCGCAACGCCGCTTGCGAGCAGCAGGCCCGTCACAAACAGCGTTTGATAGGTTGCGCAGCGTCTCATGATTCATTTCCAGCCAAGCGTCGCTCGAGATCCGACACCCATCCCGCCACGCGTCGATCCGGTGCGTCGGATAGCGCCTGGTACGTTTGATACGCGTTCAAGGCATCGTCGAGCCTGCCTAGATATAACTCATACAGAATGCCCAGATTGAGATAGGCCTCCCGAAAATTCGGCACGCGCGAAACGCACGCCAGGTAGTTTGCTTCAGCACTCAAAAAATCACCGGAGCGGCGCGACAGAACGCCAAGTTCGGTGTACGCAGCGCAGTTGTCCGGGTTCACCGTGATCGCCTGTTTGTATGCGGCCACCGCAGCCGCGTCGTCACCGAGTGCTGCATACACCGCGCCGAGATTGGCCCACGGCCCCGACAACTGCGGATTGCGCACAGTCAGGCCCTTCAGCAGCTTTTCAGCTTCGGTGTAGCGTTGCGCCTGCATGGCCGTCAGCGCTTCTTCAAACTGCGCCAAAGTCGTGTCGTCCACTTCAATGAGCTGCGCCTGCGTGATCGGCGATTGCGCGCCATCGGCTGTGCGCTGTGGGCTGGGTGCGGACTGGCAACCGGCCAGCGCCGCAACCGTCATCACGAACGCGAGTTCAACGAATCGATTCGACATAGGTCACCTGTTGTTCGTCTTTATCAAAACGTGCGGGCAGGAGCGCGCGCAGTGCAGCGAAGCTCTTCTGAACCCACCGGTCGTACACACCGTCCCAGCTGCGGTGAACGTTGATTTCATGGATGGCGATTGCCTGTTCTTCGAACGGAAATGCCTGTTCTTCGAGCAGGATGTCGTATTGCTCGAGCTCCATATCGCTGAGCCCTTTGGGTCGCGGGGAGGCGAGCAGCGCCCGCGATAACGCGGCGTAGATGTCGGCGATCTGATACGTGGAGGCAGCCGCGAACTCGGATACACCGTAGCTTGCGGCCAGTTCGTACGCCGCGATGGCTTCCTTGAGCACCCGCTGTTTTTGCTTCAGCGTTTTGGCCAGCGGATCCGTCAGCGACACCGCGTCGAAGGCGGCGCGCGCATCATCAGCAAAGACGAACTGCGCTTCGGCCGCCATGAATTTCGCGCGATCGGGCGCCCCCGTACCCAACGTCGCGACAAGCTCGATCTTCTTACGCAGCCAGAAGCGACGTTTCACCGGATCACCGGCGACGTCGTAGAGCACATCGAGATTCTGCATCGCCTCCAGCGCCAGATCTGACGGCACCGCGTAGGTCTGGGCGTAGTCGCGGAACGACTCGATTGCATTGAAGCTGTCATGCGTCTTCAGATACAGCTCGCCGGCGCGATACAGAGAGAGCCTGCGCACCTCGGCATCGCTGTCACCCGCGGCCATGCGGCGATACTCGGCGGCGGCTTGATTCCAGGATTCGGCCTTCTCGTAAAGATCTGCCAGCCGCTTGGTTGAATCCACACCCAGCGCATTGCCCGGATACTTGGTTCGGAAATCCTGCAGCAGCTCGGCAGCATTCGCCCAGCGACCACTCGCCTCGACAATGGCGACCGCATCGTAGTGCCCCTTCGCGGCCAGTTCCGAACCGGGCGCGTCGGCCGCGATGCGCAGATAGTGCTGCACGGCAACGTCGCCTGCGCCAGAAGCCTCAGCGGCTTCACCTTGTTTGTATATTGCGGCGAGCAGTTTTTCATCGATGGCGGCCACGTCGTTGGCCGAACCGCCGGGCAGCGCCAGCAGCGCGCGGTACGATGATTCCGCCGCGGCGTACTCACCCAGTTCGAAGGCGCCGTGGCCCAGGATCAGGCGCGCCGTGCGCTGCAGTGCCGGATCGAGATTGGGCCGCGTGGCAATGAGATTCTCCGCCAGATCCATGGCTTGCCCATATTGCGCCAGCGCATACAGCGCATCGGCGGCATCGGCCTGGACTGTCGCGGCCCGCGGATCTCCCGCGAACAGCATCGCAAATTCGATCTGCGCATCGATCTTGACCCGCTGCCACAGTTCGCGCTCATCGCCATCCAGCGGCTTCAACACTTCATTCAGGCCGAGAATCGCGGCATAACCCGCCTCGTTGGCTCGGGCATAATCCGGATGCTCGTGCACCACACGCTGATAGGCCGCCACCGCGCGTGCGGCCTCACCCGCTTCGGTGTAAACCTCACCCAGCAGGAACAGGTTATCCGCCACCGCCGGATCGTTGGGAAAGGTCGCCACGATCTGTTCGTAGTAACCCGCCGCCTTCAGATAATCGCCGGGGACGCGACTCGCTTGCGCCTCCGCATGATTGAGCTTCGACAGCTCCGCGAGATAGTCCTTCAACGTCCCCATGTAATCGGCGCGCTCAGCTTCGCCGTGCACTTGCCAGAATTCGCTGTATACGCCGTAGCGGGATACGAAATCTTCCTTGCGGGGCCGGATTTCGCTGGGGAAGTCGGCCGCAATCAGGGTATCGATGATGCGCTTGTTGAACACCGGCGCACGGCGGTCGAGGCTGTTGTTGACGATGAACGTTTCGAGCGTGGCGACGCTGTCGAGGTAGCGCTCCTGGGCCTGCAGATCTTCGGCAAGGCGCTCATACACGCGGTGCTGCCACACCGGTTTGCCGAGGCGGTCCATATGCGCCGACAGCGTCTTTGAGCCGTCCAGATAGACAGTGGCCAGTACGATCACACGCAGGGCATCGTCCAACAATTCCTGCGAGGTGCGATCGGGATCGGCATCGTCGCCCAGAATGGAATCCACCACGACGAAGAAACTCTCCAGACTCGCGTCGAGCTGCGATTCTTTGAAGCGACTCCAACCGAGCATGTAGTTGGCGTTCTGCCAATATTCACCCGAGGAATCACTGGTGACGACGAACTCGTAGTCTGCCGCCGCGTCTGCATATTGCTCGGCCGAGAAGGCGATCTCGGCGCGACGGAAGCGCGCCTCGACGATGTAGTCACTGTCCGGGTACTGCGCAATGAGGCGATCCAGGTAGCGACGCGCCTGAGTGGTGTCGCCGACGACGTCGTAGGCGCGCGCAAGCTGATAGATCACCTGATCCAGATCCGCTGCATCAGGCTGCGAGAGCAGCTCTTCGTACAGTGCGATGGCTGCCTGATAGGGCGCGGCTTCGCCTTCGATGTCGCGTTCCTCACCCACCTGCATTTCGAGATCAGCAAGTCGGCGACCGACCGCCTGGTTTTCGCGAACATCGGGTACGGCGCCGTAGACGCGTCGGTACGCCGCCATCACTTCGTCGCGCGTGGGCGGCGGCATGCGAACCTCGGGTAGTTGCAGGTCGGGCAGCTTCTGCACCACGGTGGCCACGTCGGGGCCGCGCACGGTCAGCGGTCGATCGCCGTGGCCAAACATGCTGCAGCCCGCGAGGCTCAGGAGCGCGACACCGCTGAAGAGTGCGCGCTTCATCGCGTCGCACCACTGTCGCGATCCATCGCCAACTGATCCGTGGCACGTGCGATGGCAATGCGAGTGATCAGCAATTGCCGCTCCACCTGGGCCATTTCACCCCGGATGCCGGTGCGGATCTGATCAGCCAGACGCGTCTGCCGATCGGCGATTGCCACGGCAACTTCCTGCGTGATGGCGTCGGCGCGCGTTTGGAAAGCGAGGAAATTCGTGGCGACGCCTTCGGCGATGACGGTCTCAGCCTGGGCGATTCGCGCCAGCTTCGCATCAACACCCGCCAGCGCCACATCCATCTCAAGCGCCTCTTTTTCGGCCGCGCGAATGCGATTGGGGCGTTCGTCGACCAGATTCCAGTAGACGAGTCCCTCCAGATTGTCGATCCGATCCAATAGACGTTGTCGTGCGGCGTCATCGGGCGTGCGCATCAGCAGCGCGCGCTTTGCGGCCAGATTCGCCAGCAGCTTGGCCTGCGAGGGATCCGCCAGCGCCGCCATCCACTGGGCATCCCGGGTGGGTGCGTTTGTCTTCAGATAGGCGATGCGCACGCGCAGCGCATCGAGCTGCTGCGCACCCGCATCGCGGCGGCCACGCAGGTCCCGCGAATCGATCATCTGCCGCGCACGCGCGGCACGGCGGCGCTGTTCGATCCCAAGGGCATCGAATGTCGCCAGTTCCTCCGGCAATGCTTCCAGCCATTGCGCCATGTCGTGCAGATCACGCCACTGCAGCAGCAACTCGTGCACATCCTCAGCGGCCAGCCACTCCAGCCAGTCGGTATGCCCCAGCGTGCGGCGCCATTCATCCAGCACCGCGCCAGCCGCCGCGTCATCGGAATCGGGACGCGCAAATACCTTCAGCAGGCCGCCCACCCAGACGGGGTCGGCGGCGCGTGTAGAGATTGTCTTGAGACTGGCCAGGCGCGCTTCGAAGCTGTCTTGCGCCGCGTAGTAATTCGTCAGCGCCAGCTCGCGTGATGCCATGTGTTCGAGGCTCATCGGAAATGCCAGGCGCGCCGTGGCGCTGCTCTCGGTCCAGTAGCCTTCTGTCTTGAGCGTCAGCCAGATCCGCGCGGCGAGTTCGTAGTCGCCGTTGTCCATGGCGAGGCCACCGTAGGAAGTGAGCGCGAGATCGCGATAGCGGCCTGCCGCCGGCATGGCACCGAGAATTGACGTCGCTGACGCCGACTGTGTGCGTTGCCGGTTGATGAGCGACAGCGCAACGAGCGCGCGTTGTTGTACATCCAGCGCATCCGGCGTGTACGCATCGCTTTCACCCAGCGCAGCGAACACCGCGGCCGCGTCGTCGAGATTACCCGCCGTGCGCTGCGCCACACCGAGATTGAACAGGGCGTAGGCGCGCATAGGCTTCTTCGCGTCGATGCGATTGATTGCCGCAGCGGCCGCGGCAAAGTCGCCGCGTTGGGTGGCAAGCTCGGCGCGCATGAATTCTACTTCTGGATGAATCCGCTCGTGGCCCAGCCAGTTCTTACCCAGATCGATCTTGGCGATATTGCGTTGCACGCCCTCCCAGTCCTGCCGACGCAGATCCTCTCGGGCGAGGTGGAACGACAGGCGCATTTGATCGAGCGGAGTCAGCTCACCGTCGGCAACGCCCGCGAAGGTCGTCTCGGCCATGGCGTACATGCCATCGCCGAATGCGAAGCTGCCCTTGGCCAACTCGAAGCGAACGGTATCGGGTCCGATCGCGTTGCGCTCTTCGATGATCAGGCTGTCGAGCAGTGCCTGCTGATAGTCTTCCTGGTAATAGTCATAGAGCAGCGTGCCGTAATACAGATCCGGGAGCGTAGTCACCGGAGCGCTCGCCAGCACGCAGCTCAAGATCCAATCGCATAGAAACGACTTCATGCACCATCCTTCGTGCGGGTCACGGGACTACGGCGAAACTGTGGCCACGAACTCCGGCTGATACTTAGCAGTGGAGTCGGTGATCTTCAGTTCGACGTAGGCCGGTTCGAACGACTTTTCGAACTTGACCGTGGTGGCGCGGCGATAGTCGCGGTGTTGGGGGCCGCGGCCCGTGAAGAACGCGGTCAGCTCATTACTGCCTTGCTTGACGTTGCCCACGAACAGGCGCTGCACGCCGCCGCGAAACAGCGCATCGGCCTGTTTCTCGGTGTACAGATAATGCGTGGCGTCGCGGCCATTGAGTTTCACCGTCACCGAATCGAGGTCGAAGAATTCGCCCACATCCATGGACAGAAATACCGCCACCTGTGAACTGGCTGGATAGAGCAGATCTTCTTCGAGCACGACCAGGTCGCGCTTGAGTTCCACCAGATCCTTCTTGATGGCTTCCATCTGCCCCGCCAGCGCCGGCGTATCGGAGGCCGCGGCGGGGACGTCGTTGGCCTGCGCGCAGAGACTCAGCGCGATGAGCGCGGCGATAAATGCGATCCGTTGCATTTGCGGGGTCCTCTTACGCTATTCGCTGATCAGTTGTTTGACGACTTCCAGATACTTGGCTTCGTCGCCCGGCTTGTAGCCGCGGTGTACGTAGCGAACCACGCCGTCGCGGTCCACGACGACGCTGCTCGGCATCGATTCGAGGTCATATAGTTCACTGACCTTCTGGCCTTCATCCACGAGTACGGGGAACAGCACGCCGGCCTTGCTGGCCACTGCCTTTGCAGGGCCTGCCTGACCTTCGACGTTGACACCCAGCACCGTGAAGCCGGCATCGCGATAACGTTTGTCGATCGCTTGCAGCAGTGGCATTTCCTGGCGGCACGGGCCACACCAGCTGGCCCAGAAGTTGATCAACACCACCTGGCCGCGGTACTCATTCAGACGCAGGTTGGCGCCATCGACGTCCTTGAGGACGAAGTCGGGGGCCATGTCGGCGACCGCCACCGCGTGGCTCGCCATCGGCACGCATAGGCACGCCATTGCAATCAGTCGGATCAGTTTCATCAGATTTACCTCGGGTTGACTCTCACTGCGCGTTCCATCAACGCGCGAACGAACATGCCGTCGAAAGTCCGCACACCACCGACTACTTCCACTGGTGAGGCGCCCGAGTTCCGTCTCGGTTGAGCTTTCGAACTACCGGCATGGATCGCACTGGGCGTCCATTGCCCCGCTAACGTCCCATTCCCTGGCGACGCACTGACGCGATCGGGATCCGTACCGATCGATTCAATTCGTGCGCGGTTCCTACGCGCATTAGATGCGCGCCCGCCGCGCGCATTCCGAGCGCGGTTCCCGCGCGCGTCTAACGCGCGACTCCTGCGCGCGTCTTCGACGCGCGCATTCGCCGCGCCATTCTTAAGAAGAACCGGGAACCGCCGACTGCTCGCGTGCGCCGAATGAGGTGTGGAACACCCGGCGACACACGACAGCGGTTCCCAGTTCTTTGACCGTTGCAATGCTTGGATGTGGTGATGGATGCAGCCGTGCATCGTCTCGTCCTTGCAAAACATCACGTGCATGATTCGAAGGGCAACGTTAGTCGAGCGTCAGATTTCTTAATGCGCCCCCGGTCACAGATCCGCCGGGGCTGATGCGCGGCGGCCCGCGAGATGCGAGGCCCTTCAAATCCCGGGCGAAGGCTGCGGGGGTCGAAGTAACGAACCGGAGTGCTTTTCGCACGCACGATTCGCCAGATGGCTAGCAACTTCGCCGCGAAAAGCACTCCGGTTCGTTACTCCGACCCCCTACGTTAGACTCGGCGTTCCTCGAGGCGCGGGTTCGGCATGGAAGTACGTCACAGCTTCATCGATACGGTGGGCAACACGCCGTTGATTCGCCTGAACAGCCTGTCGGATGAGACCGGTTGCGAAATTCTGGGCAAAGCCGAATTTCTCAATCCGGGAGGCTCGGTAAAAGATCGCGCAGCGCTTTGGATGATCCGCGCCGCGGAAGCCGATGGCTCGCTGGCGCCAGGCGGTACTGTGGTGGAGGGCACCGCCGGCAACACGGGCATCGGCATCGCACACATCTGCAACGTGCGCGGCTACCCCTGCGTCATCTACATGCCGGACAACCAGTCGCAGGAAAAAGTGGATACGCTGCGTACGCTGGGTGCCGACGTGCGTGTGGTGAAAACCGTACCCTATGCCGACGACGCGAATTACCAGAAACAGGCGGGCCGCTTCGCCGCGCAAACCGCAGGCGCGGTGTGGGCCAACCAGTTCGACAATGTCGCGAACCGGCTGGCGCACTACGAATCCACCGGCCCCGAGATCTGGCGTCAGACCGAAGGCCGGGTCGACGCATTCACTTGCGCGGTGGGCACAGGCGGAACGCTGGCCGGCATCGCGCGCTTTCTCAAGCAACGCAACGAGACCATCCGCGTCGTGCTGGCCGACCCGCCGGGCAGCGCGTTGTACAGCTTTATCAAAACCGGCGCCGCGGTGATGAGCCGCGGACCCTCCATTACCGAGGGCATCGGCAACAGCCGTGTCACAGATAATCTCGCCGATACGCCCATCGACGATGCAGTGCAGATCGACGATCAGACCAGTGTGACCATGGTGTATCGCATGTTGCGAGAAGAAGGCTGGTGGTTCGGCTCCTCCACCGGGCTCAATCTGGCGGCAGCCGTATCTGTGGCCCGGGACCTGGGGCCTGGACATGCCGTGGTGACGGTGTTGTGCGACGGCGGCGCGAAATATCAGTCGCGGCTGTTCAATCGGGCGTGGCTTGAGGAACGCGGACTGAATCCGGATCTCTAACGCGCGCTTCACCCTGCTATGATCCGGCCATGGTCACATTGCGCAGCTGCAGCCGTGTCGCCCTTCTAATCGGCGCCCTCATCGCCGCAGCCGGAGGGGTGCACGCCGGCGACAAATCGGTCTGGATGATGGAGCTGAACGGCGCCATCGGACCTGCCAGCGCCGACTACTTCATTTCTAATCTCGACGACGCACAGGCTGCAGGTGCGCAGCTGTTCGTCATGCAGCTCGATACACCCGGTGGCCTTGATCATTCGATGCGCGACATGATCAAGGCAATCCTCGCCTCACCCATACCGGTGGCAATCTACGTGGCGCCCAATGGATCGCGCGCCGCCAGCGCCGGCACTTATCTGATGTACGCAGCGCACATTGCGGCCATGGCACCCGCCACCAATATCGGCTCCTCCACCCCGGTGAGCATCGGCGGCGACGGGGGTCTGTTTCCCAGCCCGTCAGCGCCGAAACAGAAACCCGAAAAGGCCACTGACGAGGATGACGGCGCAACCGACGACGCCGCGCCACGGCCCGGCACGGCGATGGAGCGCAAGGTCATCAATGATGCAGTGGCCTATATCCAGGGACTCGCCGAATTGCGCGGCCGCAACAAGGCGTGGGCCGAATCCACCGTGCGTGACGCCGCGAACCTGCCCGCCTCC
>JAQBCT010000367.1:0-2526 GCA_032124855.1 Gammaproteobacteria bacterium | reverse complement strand
GCTCGTGCAATCACGCGACTAGTACCAGAACCTGGGAAAAGGCGGCTGCCAGTGTCTGGCATTAGCGTTTCCGTTCGATTTCGGGGCACGAGAGATTCGTATCAAAGTGTAACCCGGAGTGCGGAGCACCACGCGGGTGCTCCGTCCCCCAAATTACACCGCCTCGAACAGCCCGGAGGCGCCCTGCCCGCCACCGATACACATTGTGACGACGCCATACTTCTTCTTGCGGCGCTTCAGCTCCCGCAGAATGAGACCCGTCTGACGTGAACCCGTCATGCCGAACGGGTGACCAATGCTGATGGCGCCACCGTTGACGTTGTAGATATCGTTGTCGATCTGCAGCGCATCGCGGCAGTACAGGCACTGTGACGCAAACGCTTCGTTGAGTTCCCACAGATCGATGTCGTTCATCGTCAAGCCAGCGTTCTTCAGCAGCCGCGGTACCGAAAATACCGGGCCGATGCCCATCTCGTCGGGTTCGCAGGCCGCCACCGTGAAGCCGCGGAAAATGCCCATCGGCTTGAGACCCAGCTGGTTGGCACGTTCGGCACTCATCAGCAGCGTCATCGATGCGCCATCGGACAACTGCGATGCGTTGCCCGCGGTGACCGTGCCGTCTTCTTCGAATGCCGGCGGCAATTTTGCGAGCCCTTCGAGGGTCGTATCCGGCCGATTGCATTCGTCGCGATCCACGACGACGTCCACCATGGATTCGGCGCCGGTTTTTTTATCAACCTGCTTCATGGTTGCCTTCATCGGCGCGATTTCGTCTTTGATATAGCCGAGCTCCGCCGCCTTGGCGTAGCGCTGTTGACTCTGCACCGCATACTCGTCCTGCTTCTCGCGGCTGACCTGATAGCGGCGCGCCACAACTTCAGCGGTGTTGCCCATGGCCATGAAAACGGCGGGCTTTTCTTCGGTAAGGCGCTTGTTCAACTTAGCCTTACCCGGCTCCTGGCGCTGGCGCATCGAAACGGAGTCCACTCCGCCGGCGATCGCCACGTGGGTTTGTCCGGAGGCAATCTGGTTCGCCGCAATGGCAATGGATTGCAGTCCCGAAGAGCAGAAGCGGTTGATCGACAATCCTGCGGTGGTGATCGGCAGCTTCGACAGCACCACGGCCAAACGCGCGATGTTGCCGTCCTGCTCACCGGCGTGGCTGGCGCAGCCAACGACCACGTCTTCCACTTCATCGGCCGACAGCTTGGGATTTCGTTCGAGCAGCGCATCGATACAATGCGCCAGCATGTCATCCGAGCGGGTGAGGTTGAAACTGCCGCGGAATGCTTTCGCCATCCCAGTGCGGACATTGTCAACGATGACGACGTCTCTCATCTGAATTCCCCCATTAATTGTAGAAATGGCGCCGACCGCTGCGGCTTGGTGAGGCCTGGGATCTTACCGGCATTGCATGTGCCGTGGGAAGTCGGCGCGGGTCACCTGCCACCCATAGAAAAACGGCGACACGCGGATGTCGCCGTCTACAGAGCCCTCGAAGGGATGCGCTACTTCTTCTTCATACCGTCAGCAGCATCCTGCATCGCATCACCCGCTGCGGCGGCTGCGTCGCTGACCGCGCCACCCGCTGCATCAAGCTGTGCTGCGGCTGCATCGGCCGTGGCCGTTGCCTGATCCGCTGCGGCATCCATTGCATCATTTGCCGCTTCGTTCAGCGACGCCATCTCGTCGGCCACGGCTGCCGCTGCGGCATCGGTCGCCTGCTGAGCGGCTTCCGCACTCGATGCCGCCGCGGCTTTGGCCTGCTCCGCGGCTTTGGCCGCCGGATCTTCCGCCTGACCACAACCCATCAAGGCAGCCAACATCCCAACAGCAACAACCCGAATCACATAATTCATGTCCATCTCCTGATTTTTTCTCCGAACTGGTACGCCCTTTCGCCCGCTCCCTTGAATGGAACCCCGAAACGGACGCATCCGTCCCGTTTCCGCCTTCCCCGGCGCGGCGCTGCGAGCATACCCGAAATGAGGCGCCCCGAAAAATCGCGCGCGCGGCGGTTTGCGCCCGTGTTGCCTTCGTAGATGATGCTCAGACGATCTGGAGGACGCCCATGCAACCTACGACTTTCCTCACCGGTCTTTGTTTCGGCGAGGGCCCGCGCTGGCACGACGGCCGCCTGTATCTGTCTGATATGCACGATCACCGGGTCATCGCGGTGGCCGCGGATGGCAGTGTTGCGACCATCGTGGTGGTCGATCAACAGCCGTCCGGGCTCGGCTGGACGCCGGCCGGCGATCTGCTGGTCGTATCGATGGTCGATCGCGCGCTGCTGCGCTACGACGGCAACGCGTTGACCCGCTTCGCCGAACTGCGCGACCTCGCCGGGTACCACTGCAACGACATGGTGGTCGACGCCGCGGGCCGCGCCTACGTCGGCAACTTCGGCTTCGATCTGCACCGTGCGGCCCCGTTCCAGAAGGCGGCCCTGATCCGCGTCGACCCAGACGGCAGCGCGCGCATCGCGGCGGACGAACTGGCCTTCCCCAACGGCACGATCATCACGCC
>JAQBCT010000366.1:0-12913 GCA_032124855.1 Gammaproteobacteria bacterium | reverse complement strand
TGCAGACCCGCAACGGCAAGCGCACGGGTCTGGCGGCTATCCGCATTGCGGTCGAGATGACGCGGCAGCGGCTGATGAATCAGCGCACAGCTTTGTTGAAGATCCCGGCTGAATCCATCGACTCATTGCTGGTGCCGGTATTCGACGCCCGCGCGCAGAAGGCGGCGCGTGTGATCGCGCGCGGTTTGCCGGCCGGACCCGGTGCGGCATCGGGCGTGGTGGTGTTCACTGCGCTGGCCGCCGAGCAGGAATCGCGCAAGGGCAACAAACTGGTGCTGTGCCGCACCGAGACGTCCCCCGATGATTTGAAGGGCATGCTCTACTCCCAGGGCGTTCTGACGTCCCGCGGTGGCGTGTCGTCCCACGCGGCGCTGGTCGCTCGTCAGTTAGGCAAAGTTTGTGTCTGTGGTGCCGCCGACGTCGTCATCAACTACGAAAAGAAGACCCTGACCGCGGGCGGCACGGTGTTGCGCGAGGGCGACTATATTTCGCTTGATGGATCAACCGGTGACATCTACGCGGGGTTGATCGAGAGCGCCGACTCCGAAGTAAAGCGCGTCTTGAGCGGTGCGCTCAAGGGGGCGGATAGCTACACGTACGAGTTGTTCAGCACCGTCATGAAGTGGGCGGATCGCTACCGCACGCTGAAGGTGCGCACCAATGCCGATACACCCGCGATGGCCAAGCAGGCGGTCGCGTATGGTGCAGAAGGAATCGGGTTGTGCCGCACCGAGCACATGTTTTTCGACGGTGACCGGATCGACACGATGCGGCAGATGATTCTTGCCGCGGATGAAACGCAACGCCGCGTGGCGCTGGCGAAGCTGCTGCCGTTCCAACGAAAGGATTTCGCGGGCCTGTTCCGCGCCATGGCAGGACGTCCGGTGACCATCCGTTTGCTCGATCCGCCGCTGCACGAATTTCTGCCGCAGGACGATGCCATCCGCCGCCAGCTGGCCGCCAAGCTCGGCGTCACGCTCGAATTCGTGATTGACCGGATCCGCGCGCTTCACGAGGAAAATCCCATGCTGGGTTGCCGCGGCTGTCGCCTGGGCATCCTCTACCCTGAGATCACCGAGATGCAGGCGCGAGCGATATTCGAAGCGGCGGCGCAGGTGATGAAGGACAAGCGTAAGACCCTCGTCAGACCGGAGATCATGATTCCACTGGTGGGTTTTCGCGCCGAGCTGGCGGATCAGGTGGCGATCGTCCGGCGGGTGGCGAAAGAGGTATGTGCGAAAACCGGCATCGATATCAGCTATCAGGTGGGCACGATGATCGAAGTGCCGCGCGCGGCGATCACCGCCGACGAGCTGGCGATCGATGCGGAATTTTTCAGCTTCGGAACTAACGATCTCACGCAAACCACGCTCGGCTTGTCGCGCGACGATATGGGGTCATTCTTCGAGACCTATCGGCAGAAGGAGATCTACCAGCACAATCCGTTTGCCAGCATTGACGAGCGCGGCGTTGGCCGCCTGATCACCGCCGCCGTGGATCGCGGTCGCGGCACACGGCCAGATCTCAAACTGGGCATTTGCGGTGAACATGCAGCCGACGCCGCGTCGATTGCGTTCTGTCACCGGGCCGGACTGGACTACGTGAGCTGCTCGCCGCCGCGTGTGCCGATTGCGCGGTTGGCCGCTGCACAGGCCGCGCTGCGTTCCTGATTCCCCGAGACGAAAACGGACCGGGCGCCGGTTGCCGCCTGGTCCGTTTTCTCGTGAGCGCATTAAGTGCCGAGGTTGTAGCCCTGCTCGTCGTGCAACGCGAGGTCGAGTCCGCTTACTTCGGCTTCGTCATCCACGCGCAGGCCGATCACGACATCGACCACCTTGAGAATGATCCATGTGCCAATGCCGCAGTACACCATGGTGGCCAGCACGCCGATCGCTTGTTTGCCCAGTTGTTCCGCAATCGAAACCCCTTCGGCAAGTCCCACGCCGCCGAATGATGCATCGGCGAAGATGCCTGTCAGAATGGCGCCGATCAATCCGCCCACGCCATGCACGCCGAACGCGTCCAGAGAATCGTCGTAGCCGAGCTTGCGTTTGACGCGCACCACGGCCAGATAACAACCGAACCCAGCCGCGATACCGATGATGAGCGCGCCTTGGGGACCCACGTAGCCGGATGCCGGCGTGATCGCCACGAGGCCGGCCACGGCACCCGACGCGAGTCCCAGTGCACTTGGCTTACCGTGCGTGATCCACTCGGCGAACATCCACGTCAGCGCGGCCGCCGCAGTGGCGACTTGGGTGACCAGCATGGCCATCCCGGCGCGACCGTCGGCGGCGAGCTCGCTACCGGCGTTGAAGCCGAACCAGCCAACCCACAGCATGCCGGCGCCAACGAGTGTCAGCAGCAGATTGCTCGGCTTGATGGGGGTGTTCGGATAGCCGCGGCGTTTGCCCAGCATGACAGCCGCCACGAGACCTGCGATGCCCGCGTTGACATGCACCACCGTGCCGCCGGCGAAGTCCATGACACCCATCCCAGCGAGCCAGCCGCCGCCCCACACCCAGTGCGCGATGGGTGCGTAAATCAACGTCACCCAGGTAGCGATGAAGACCAGCAGGGCGGAAAACTTCATGCGCTCAGCGAACGCGCCGACGATCAACGCCGGGGTGATGATGGCGAAGGTCATTTGAAAGGTGGAAAACACGGACTCAGGAATGGTCCCCGAAAGCGAGTCGAATCCGACGCCGGCGTGCATCACCTTTGAGAGATCACCCACGAGGCCGTTGATGTCGCCACCGAACGCCAGGCTGTAGAGCAACACGACCCACAGCAGTGTCACGAGACAGGTGATCGCAAAGCATTGCACCATCACCGACAACGCGTTCTTGCTGCGCACCATGCCGCCGTAGAACAGCGACAGTCCGGGTATGGTCATGAACAATACCAGCGCGGTCGCTGTCAGCATCCACGCGGTATTGCCCGTATCGAGCACGGCTGCATCGTCGGCCATTGCGATCGCCGGCGCACATGCAGCCAGCGCGGCAACCGCGGCGCCCGCATATTTCAGGCGTATCCGTTGGATCATCGTATCCCCCTTAAGGTAAATCGCTCAGTTCGAATGTGATCGTCCGGACGCAGCGCAACGCCATGGTTCCGGCACTGCACCACCGCCTCGCACGATGCGTGCCAACTGGAGCGTCGGCCTAAACGTGGGGCATTTGCTGTGCCTTGTCGGCGCGCGTGCGGGTTGACGCGACCTGGCGCGCCCCAAAACGGGGCAACGAATTTCGCGCAGCGCTAGGATGGTGCAATCAATGAAGGGGAGGTGCGGTGATGGGGGACGGAATATGGCGTACGCAGTGGGCGCGACGGCCCTGGTGGATGAACATCATGTTCGGGTTTTGCCTCTACATGACGTTCATCTACATGCCCTTCGATCTGTTCATCAAGCCGGTGGCTGAGGATGCCGAGGTCTGGTTTGGGGTGCTGTTGCGCGGCTGGGCGGCGAAGCTGACCGAGCCCCTGCACTGGGCGATCTACGCGGCGCTGGGGTACGGTTTCTGGAAAATGCGCCCCTGGATGTGGCCGTGGGCGGCGGTTTACGCGGCCCAGATCAGCATCGGCATGCTGGTGTGGAGTCTGCTCGATGCGCGCGGCGGCGGTTGGCTTTCCGGCAGCATCGCCGGCGGACTATTCGCTGTGCCTGCCGTTGCACTATGGCGCGCCCGGGCGCGTTTTCAGGGGCCAGCGCCCGTCCTGCCTGCGGCAACTTGATGCGTGGAAATCGTTAGGCCCGTCACAGCCGGGCCACATGTTGGGGTCGATACTGTGGTCACAGGAATGTGTCGGCCTAAGGTAATGGACTCCAGACAAGGCGAATCACCCAAAATGCGTTTCCGCGGCAGCCACGTCTTTCCGGCGGGCGGGAAATGGTACGTCAACACCCGCGAAGGTCTCGACGTGGGTCCGTTCGAATCGCGCGGAGAGGCAGAGATCAACTCCACGCGCCTGCGCCTGGTGCTGGCGAAAATCAATGATGCAGCGCTCACCCGCGCGGTGATCCTGCGCTACATGGAAATCCCTGCTGAGTACCACGCCGATCTGCGCTCGCTGCTGATCTATGTGGCTCAGCACATGCGCCCCGACCAAAAAGTCGTGAGCTAAGTTGCGCGCTTCGCGCAACGCCTCAGGGGCGTGACGTGACCTCCTGTTGCGCCCCCGACGCAATGTCCCATTGCGTCCCCGAAGCAACCCCTCGATCCCACGTCCTCTACACGACCTAATCCCGCCCACCCCCTCGGCGCCACCACAAAATCGCCTATCATCTTCGCCTGTAGTTTCTGCGCAGGTTCTGCATCACATGGTTCAGCCTCAGCCCATCCGGCGTCTGCTCGTTGCCAATCGCGGTGAGATTTCGATCCGCGTGCAACGCGCCGCCATGGAGTTGGGCATTGGCACGGTGGCCGTGTTCTCCCAGGAAGATCGTTTCGCCCTGCACCGTTTCAAAGCGGACGAAGCCTACCTGGTGGGCAAGGGTCGCTCGCCGGTGCTGGCATACCTGGACGTGGACGATCTATTGCGCATTGCGCGCGAGGCGCAGTGTGACGGCGTCCATCCCGGTTATGGATTTCTGGCTGAGCAGCCTGAGTTCGCGCGTGCGTGTATCGCGGCGGGCTTGACCTGGGTGGGGCCGCCACCCCAGGTGATGGAAACCCTGGGCAACAAAGTGGCTGCGCGCGCGCTGGCAGAACGCGCCGGCGTGCCCGTATGCCGGGCTACCCAGCCGCTGCCGCCCGATGCGATCGCGGTGCGGGCTCTGGCCGCTGAGATTGGTTATCCGTTGATGGTGAAGGCCAGCTGGGGTGGTGGCGGGCGTGGCACGCGTGCGGTGAAGACCCCGGATGAGTTGGACGATCTGGTGGCCGCCGCGCGCAGTGAGGCGGCCGCCGCATTCGGCAACGATGAGCTCTTTCTCGAGAAAATCGTGGAACAGGCGCGGCACGTCGAAGTGCAGATCCTGGGGGATCGGCACGGCGCGCTGGTGCATTTGTTCGAGCGCGATTGCACGGTGCAGCGTCGTCATCAGAAGGTGGTGGAACGGGCGCCGGCGTTGTACCTGAGCGATGCGCAACGGGAGCGGTTGTATGGCTACGCATTGGCGATCGGCCGCGAGGTGGGCTATCAGAACGCGGGCACCGTGGAGTTCCTCGAAGATGTGAACACGGGTGAGTTCGTTTTCATCGAGGTGAACCCGCGCATTCAGGTGGAGCATACGGTGACGGAGAACATCACCGGTATCGACCTGGTAAAGGCGCAGATCCTCATTGCCGGCGGTGCCGCCATCGGCTCGGAGGAAAGCGGCGTCCCGCCGCAAACGGAGATCCGGCGCAATGGCCATGCCATGCAGTGCCGCATTACGACGGAGGACCCCGAGAATCAGTTCATTCCGGACTACGGCGTGCTGTCGGCCTACCGCAGCCCCGCTGGTTTTGGCATTCGCCTGGACGCGGGCACCGCCTACGCCGGTGCGAGGATTACCCGCTACTACGACTCGCTGCTGGTGAAGGTGACGGCGTGGGGACGCACACCGGAGGAGACAGTCAACCGCATGCGTCGTGCCCTCAGCGAATTCCGCTTGCGCGGTGTGCGTACCAATCTGCCATTTCTGCAGCAGCTGCTTGCTAACGCGCAATTCCAGACAGCCGACTACACCACGACCTTCATCGACGACACGCCGGCGCTGTTGCGCTTTCCGGCGCGCTCAGATCAGGTCAGCCGACTGTTGAATTTCGTGGGTGATGTCATCGTCAACGGCAATCCCGAGGTGCGCAATCGCCCGGCCCCCACCGCGCGCATCAAGCCCAAGGCGCCCGACGTGAGTCAGGTGCCTCTGCAGCGCGGCAGCAAGGATCTGTTGGACGAGCTGGGTGCCGAGAAATTTTCCCAGTGGATGCGCGGCGAGTCACGCGTACTCGTCACGGATACGACGCTGCGCGATGCCCACCAATCGCTGCTCGCCACGCGCATGCGCACATACGACATGCTGGCAGTGGCGCCTGTATATGCCCGGCTACTGCCGCAACTGTTGTCTCTGGAATGCTGGGGTGGCGCGACATTCGACGTGGCAATGCGCTTCCTGGGCGAATGTCCCTGGGAACGTCTGGAGGCACTGCGCTCGCGCGTACCAAATATCCTGTTGCAGATGCTGCTGCGTTCCGCCAACGCCGTGGGCTATACCAACTACCCGGACAATGTGGTCACGTACTTCGTGCAGCGCGCGGCGGCAAGCGGCGTCGATCTCTTTCGTATCTTCGATTCGCTCAATGGTGTTGCGAATATGCGCGTGGCGATGGACGCCGTAATCGACAGCGGAAAACTGTGTGAGGCGGCCATCTGTTACACCGGCGATCTCAGTGACCCGGACTGTACGAAATACGATCTGAAATACTACGTCAGCGTGGCGCGAGAGCTGCAAGCTGCTGGGGCGCATATTCTCGGCATCAAGGATATGGCCGGTCTGTGTCGACCACGCGCTGCATCTACGTTGGTGAAAACCTTGCGCGAAGAAGTTGGCTTGCCCATCCACTTCCATACGCACGACACCAGCGGCATCGCGGCCGCCAGCGTGCTGGCGGCGATCGATGCAGGTGTCGATGCGGTGGATGCGGCTATGGATTCATTCAGCGGACTGACATCGCAGCCCAACCTCGGCTCGCTGGTTGAAGCGCTGCGCCACGACCCGCGCAGTACCGGCCTCGACCCCGAACACATCCGCGTGATATCGCGCTACTTCGAGCCGGTGCGCGATTGCTACCGCGCCTTCGAGAGCGATATCCGCGCGGGCGCGTCCGAGGTCTATGTACATGGTATGCCGGGCGGACAGTACACCAACCTGCGCGAACAGGCGCGTGGCTTGGGCCTCGCCGAACGCTGGCCGGAAGTGGCCAATACCTATGCAGCCGTGAATGAGATGTTCGGCGACATCATCAAAGTGACGCCGACATCGAAAGTGGTGGGGGATATGGCGCTGATGATGGTGACCAGCGGCCTGGATTGCGCGGCAGTGGAAGATCCGCAGCGTGAGGTCGCGTTTCCAGATTCTGTGATCTCGATGTTTCGCGGCGAGCTGGGTGAGCCGTATGGCGGATTCCCTGTTGCGCTGCAGCGCAAGATTCTCAATGGCGTCGCCCCTTTGAACGGTCGTCCAGGAAGCCTGCTGCCGCCGGTGGATCTGCTCGCGCAGCGCTCGGAGGCCGAGCAACGCGCCGAACGACGAATCAGCGATCAGCAGTTTGCGTCCTATCTGATGTATCCGAAGGTATTTCTGGATTGGACGGCGTATCAGCGGCGCTTCGGTGACGTCAGCGTTTTACCCACGCCGGTCTTCTTCCACGGCATGGCACCGGGCGAGGAGGTGAGCGTCAATACCGGTCCCGGCCGCACCCTGATCATCCGTTTCGTTGCGCTCAGCGAACCGCATGGCGATGGCACACGCACGGTGTTCTTCGAGCTGAACGGGCAACCGCGTTCCGTCAATGTCGGCGATCAAAGCATGCAGGCGCAGCGCACACCTGCGCTGCAGGCTGAGCCTGGCAATCCCGATCATGTGGGTGCACCGATGCCGGGCATGGTTTCCACTGTCAGCGTGAAACCGGGTGACGACGTGGCGCGTGGCGACATGCTGCTCACCATCGAGGCGATGAAAATGGAAGCCGGTGTCCGCGCCGAGCGCGACGGACAGATTGCAGAGGTGCTGGTGGCCAGCGGTGCCCAGATTGATGCGAAGGATCTGCTGGTGGTCTTCAAGGCACAGAGCAAATGATCCTGTTGATTCGGGAGCAGCGCGAGTGATCGGTGCGGCTGAAGCACTGCAGCGCCTGCGCGATGGCAATCGCCGCTTCGTCGCGGATGTGACAAGCGACGTCCCGACCAATCAGACGCGACGCATGGAGCTGGCCGAAGGACAGGAGCCGTTCGCCATCATCCTGGGGTGCTCGGATTCGCGGGTGCCCGCGGAGATCGTTTTCGATCAGGGACTGGGTGATCTCTTCGTGATCCGGGTTGCAGGAAATATCGTTGCCTCGTCCCAAGTCGGCAGCGTGGAATTCGCCGCTGCCCGGTTCGGCACACGACTGGTGGTGGTGCTGGGTCACTCTCAATGCGGTGCCATCCAGGCCACGCTCGAGGAACTACAGCAGCCAACCGCAAATCAGTCGCGCAACCTGCGCTCCATCGTCGACCGCGTGCGTCCCTCAGTTGAAACGCTGCTTGCAACAGATCTGCGCCATGATCCGGAATTGCTCATCGAACATGCCACCCGCGCGAATATCCGTGTGTCGGCCAATCATCTGCGGCATGGTTCGGAGATTCTCGAGCAGTTGATTCAGGAGGACGGGCTCGTGATCGTTGGTGCCGAATATTCTCTGGAAACGGGGATCGTGGATTTCTTCGATGGCGTACCTGCCTGATCCATCCGCACCGGAGCAGCGCTCGTGAAAATTCTGATCATCGAAGATGATCTGAAGGCGGCCGCCTACCTAAAAAAGGGTCTGAATGAAACGGGCTTCGTCGTTGACGTTACGCGCGATGGCGATGATGGCCTGCATCTAGCCCGCACCGGGCAGTACGATCTGTTGATTGTGGACGTGATGCTGCCGTCGCGTAGCGGATGGTCTGTGGTGGAACAGATTCGCACTATCAATACCATCACGCCGGTACTGTTCGTCACGGCGCGCGATGCCGTCGAGGACAGGGTGCGGGGCCTTGAATTAGGTGCGGACGACTATCTCGTCAAACCGTTCGCCTTTTCCGAACTGTTGGCGCGTGTGCGTGCGCTGTTGCGGCGCGGTTCACCGCAGCAGCTGGAGCATATTTGCATTGCAGATCTCGAGGTGAACGTGCTCGGACGACGGGCCACGCGCGGCGGACTGCGGGTGGATCTGTCGCCGCAGGAGTTTCTGCTGCTGTCTGTGCTGGCACGCCATGCCGGCGAAGTGATGTCGCGAACGCTGCTTGCGGAGCGGGTGTGGGATGTGAACTTCGACAGTGATACCAATGTGGTGGACGTCGCCATCCGACGCCTGCGGCGCAAAGTGGATGAACCATTTCCGCACGCGCTGATCCACACCGTACGTGGCGTGGGATATGTCCTCGAAGAACGCTAACTCGCAGTCGTTGCGTCGCTGGTCCAGATCGATGACGGCGCGCCTCGCGCTGCTGTATTGCGTCGTGGCATTCGGCGTTTTGTTGATCGTCACGGCGAGTCTGTTCTGGGTGCTGCAGAACAGCATCTATCGCGATGATGCCGACGCGCTCACACGCGAGATTGTCGAGCTCACCGATTTGCTGCGCGATCCACAGGGTAACGCCGAGATGCTGACCCTCGAGGTGAATCCGCATCGCGACAACAGCTCGGTCGGCATTGCCACATTTCTGCGCGTGTGGCGCACCGACGGCGGCACGCTGGTGGAAACGCAGGGCATGGCCGGACAGCTGCCGCGGGCGCTGTTCGAGGCTGCCCAGCGTGCGGATCAGCCACTGCACATTCGCACGTCAGGCGATGTGCCGTATCTGCTGATGTCGACCCGGATTGCGGGTACGCCGTGGGGCATCGACGCGGCGATGGATCTGTCGCGCGACGTTGAGCTGATCGCAGGCTATCGCACGGCGATGCTGCTGGTGCTCGCGCTGGGTTTGTTGCTGTCCATCGCCGGCGGCGTGTGGCTTACGCGACGGGGTCTGCGGCCGCTGTTCGAGATCACCGCAGTGGTGCAGCGCATCGGCGTGGAGCGACTGCATGAACGCGTGGGAGCGGAACGCTGGCCGGTTGAACTGATCGACCTTGCACGCGCCTTCGATTCAATGCTCGACCGACTCGAAGCGCCCTTCACCCGGCTGAAACAGCTCTCCGCCGATCTCGCGCACGAATTGCGCACCCCGATCAACGCGCTGCTGGGTGAAACCGAGGTGGCGCTGTCGCAGCCGCGTGACGTCGAAGAATACCGCCGCGTCCTCGAATCGAATCTCGAAGAGCAGTCGCGCCTCGCCCGCCTGATCGACAATCTGCTGTTTCTTGCGCGAGCCGAGAATGTCCAGTCGGCGATTGACCGGGTGCCGCTCGATGTGCGCACCGAGATCGATTCCATTGTTGGCTTCTACGAGGCCATGGCCGCCGAGCGCGACATCGCAATCGTTTGCCAGGGGCAACTGCGCGGCAGCTTCGATTCCATTCTGTTGCGGCGCGCGCTGGGCAACCTGCTGTCCAACGCGCTGCGCTACACCCCGAGCGGCGGGCACATCAACGTGAGTTGCGCGCGTGATGCGCAGGACGAGGCCGTGATCAGCGTCGCCGATGACGGCGTGGGCATTGCCGCAGACGAACTGCCGCGCGTTTTTGAACGGTTCTATCGCACCGATGCGGCGCGCTCGCGACACGATGGCGGCGCCGGCCTGGGTCTAGCCATCGTGGCCTCGATCGTGGGTCTTCATGGCGGCCGGGTCGAACTCGGAAGCTTACCGGGCGCCGGCACCACAGTGACCATGCGGTTCGCCCAAGCCTGACAACTGCCGGTGAACATGACTAAACGGTAATGATCCGGTCAGGTTCCGGTTGGGCGTGCCTCGCTAGCATGCGCAGATGATGTCCCGCCGCTGGTGCCATGCACAGGATTTGCTGCTCACGCTCGTCGTGGGGCTGCTCCCCGCGTGCGCCTCCTATCATCCGCAACCGCTGCCAACCACCACGGGACTGCTGAACGATCTGACCATGGTGCGGCTGCCTGACGACGCCACAATGCGCGTCAACTTCGGCGACGGCATCGATCCCAACGAGGCGGCCGTACTCGCTGTATTCGACAATCCCAGCCTGCGCGCCATGCGATTGCGCGCTGGCGTTGCGGATGCGCAGCTGTTCGCGGCAGGTCTGTTTCCCGATCCGCAGATCACGCTCGGATTCGACAATCCCACCAGCAGCGCGCCAGACCTGAGCCATGCGCTGGCGCTGGGAATCGGGATCGATACCGCAGCGATGGTTACGCATGGCAGCGGGCACAAGTCCGCTGCTGCTGCGGCCCAGCAGGCGCGTCTGGACGTGCTGTGGCAGGAATGGCAGGTAGCGCAGCAGGCGCGAATCCTTGCGTCGCGCTACGCGGCGGAAACAGAAAAGATCGTCTACCTGGAAGCCTCGCAGCGTGCTTTCCATGCGCAATCCCGCGCGGCGGTGCAGGCCCTTCAGGCGGGTGATCTGACGGTTGATGTGGCGGCCACCGATGTGAGTGCGCTGCTCGATGTTACGAGCACGCTGTACCAGGTGCGCATGACACACAGCGATACGGCACATGCGCTCAACGCGCTGCTGGGCCTGGACAGTCAAGTCGCGCTCGAAATGACGCGCGGCCGTGCGCCGCAGCAATGGCCCAGTGTCGACATGGCCGCGGTGGCGGCGCAGCGTCCCGATCTGCTTGCACTTCAAGCGGGCTATCGCAGCCAGGAGGCGCGCGTGCGCCAGGCGGTATGGTCGCAATTCCCCCTGGTCAGCCTCACCTGGAACCGTTTGCGCGATACCAGCGACATCTGGAGCTCGGGCCTCAGTGCAGTGCTGAATCTGCCGTTGTTCTCCGGTGCACGCGGCGACATTGCCGTGCAGCGGGCGACGCGCGCGGCACTGAGCGCCGAGTACCAGGATCGGCTCGCGCAAAGCCAGGCGGATATCGATCGACTGCTGGCAGACGCCGCGCTGCAGCAGTCGCACGCGGACACCCTGCGCGACCAGCTGCCGGGACTGACGACGATGGTGGAGCAGGCCGAACACGGCGCAGGTGCGGGTGATCTGGCGGCGGTGATCGCTACGGGGCTGCGGGCTGGGCTCGTGACCAAACAGTTGGAACTGATCGATGTGGAGCAGGCGCTATGGGAAACCCGGGTGGCACTGGACACGCTGCTGGGACGGGTAGCGCCGTGAAGCGGGCGGCGGCCGCTTGCGTGCTGGTCGGGGCGTTGATGGCGGGCGGGTCGGCCGCAGCAGCAGGTGACAGCGAAGCGGCCGCCGCCGATGTGGCGGTTGCCGTCGTGACAGCTGACGTTCGCGCGGCAACGGTAGTGCGCAGCTTCAGCGCGTTCGGCAGCGTAGAGGCGGATCCTGCCGCCACCGATGTGGTGGCATTGCCACGTGCCGGCGTGATCCGCCGCGTGCTCGTGCGCGCCGGGGAACGAGTCGAGGCAGGTACTGGACTGCTCGAGGTGGATACGGCGCCAGGGCCGCGCATGCAGTACGCCCAGGCGCAGGCTGCGCTGCGCTACGCCGAAACTCAGGTGGCCGCAACGCAGCGGTTGTTTGATGGACAGCTCGCTACGCGTGAACAGCTGGCGCAGGCGCAGCGCGATCTGGCCGATGCACAAGCCAATGAACACGCGTTGCGTGCAGTGGGCGCCGACGCGCAGCGTGCGGTGCTGCGCGCGCCGCGGGCGGGCGTGGTGACCCAACTGCTCGTGAGTACGGGCGATCGCACGGTGGCCGACGCGGCGGCGCTGAATCTGTCGGCGGATGACGCGTTGATCGTGCGCCTCGGTATCGCTCCTGAACTGGCACGTGAGATCAGCGCGGGCGCCCACGTTTCGCTGGTGGGGGTATTCGACGCGACGCTTGTAGTCGAATCCGCCGTGACGCAGGTGCAGGGCATGGTGAATCCGGCCACCCAGCTGCTGGATGTGATCGTCGCCGTGCCGAAGGATCGCGCGGCGGCACTGCCGCTGGGCACTCAGATGCGCGCCAGCATCGCGGCCGGTACAGTCGATGCACTGCTGGTGCCGCGTAGTGCTGTGCTGCGTGACGAAACCGGTGATCACGTCTTCGTCATTGCAGCCGCGCACGCGCAGCGGCGCAGCGTACAGATGCTGCAGGATGAAGGTGCGCAAATTGCGCTGGCCGGTTCGCTGAATGCAGGTGATGTGGTTG
>JAQBCT010000365.1:0-2582 GCA_032124855.1 Gammaproteobacteria bacterium | reverse complement strand
ACTCGACCAATGTGGCGCTGCCGGGCGCGACGGCATATTTGTACGTCGCCGGCAGCAACGTCGGCGGCGGATCCTGGCGCGTCTACAGTCTCGCAAACCCGGCGCAGCCACAATTCATTCGCCAGGCGCCGGGTGCGGGGTACATGCATGACTCGACGAGCATGCTGATCACGGACCAGCGCACCACCCAATGCGCATTCGGCCACAATCCCTGCGAGGTGCTGGTCGATTTCAATGAGACCACCGTGGATCTCTGGGATGTCACCGAAAAGGCGCTGCCGGTGTTGCTGTCTTCGACAACATACAACGACGTGAGCTTTACGCATTCCGGATGGCCGACCATGGACCAGCGCCGCATCTTCTTGCACGACGAACTCGAAGAGATCCGTCGCGGGCTTTTCACGCAGATCTACACGATGAATGTGGACGATCTGCGCAATCCATTCATCCAGGCGAGCTACCAGGGGCCTGACACGACGACCGACCACAATGGGTATGTAAAGGGCAGCCTGCTTTACGTTTCGCACTACCGCCGCGGCCTGGTCGTGTTTGACGCCTCAAACCCCGCGCAGCTGCGTGAGCTCTCACACTTCGACACATTCCTGGCGCCGGCCGCAAATGCGGCGGGCACGGAAGGAGCCTGGGGCGTGTATCCGTTCTTCCCCTCCGGCACCGTGGTCGTCAGCGACATCAGCAATGGACTATTCGTCCTTCGCGATCACACGGTGACACTTGCGCAGAGCGCGGGTCGCATCGGCTTTGTCGGCACGACGGTAAGCGTCGGCGAGAATGCGGGCATGGTGCAGGTGAGGGTACGACGCAGCATCGGCTTTGCTGGCGCCGTCAGCATTCAGTTTGCCACCAGTGACGGCACTGCCACCGCAGGCGGCGATTACACGACGACCAACGGCACACTGAATTGGGCCACTGGTGAACTCGACGAGCGGACCATCACCGTGCCGCTCGTCGATGACGCCCAGAGCGAGGGCACGGAGACATTCCGTATCACGCTCTCGAATCTCACGGGCGGCGCCGTGATCGATGGCTCGACGACCTTCGACGTGCAGATTACGAATGACGATGCGGTCGCCCAGTCGCCGGGCAATGGCGGAGGAGGTGGCGGCGGAGCCACCGGCACCGACCTGCTATGGCTGTTCGGCTTGTTGCTTTTTGCGACGGGCGGCCAGCAACAGTCCCGCCGCCGTGCCCACGAGCGCGCCGATCAAATGCGCCTGAGGCACGACGGGCGCGCCCAGCCAGTTCGCCCAGGGAAAGGTCTCGCTCCATGGCTGCTCGAACAACACCTTGATCGTGCCACCCGCGAGGGCTGCGATCGGCAGCCATCGCGCGCGGCCGCTTGAAGCCATAAGCCACACGACGCAGCCCGCGAAATAAAATGCGTGCAGCACGCCGGACAGGCCCCGATACCAGATCAGCCCCGGCATCGCGATCCAGAACACCAATGAAATAATCACGGGCGTGCCCAGAAGCACGGCCCATTGCTCCCAGGCCCGCAGCCGATCCGAGAAAAGCTGCGTCAGCAACAGCAATGCGACCGCATTCACCATCGCGTGCATCAGGGACAAATGGGCGAAATGCCCGGTGAAAAGTCGCCAGGGATTGGAGAGGAGGAGGGCGCGGCGGTATTCGAGCGCATCGCCCCACAGCAGGAACTCGACCAACAGAATGAGCACAACCAGAATGGTCGCGCCCGAGTTCGAAACCATTCGCGTGGGTGGCGGTTTGAAGTCCATCAGGGCGGATGATCGCACGCCGATCGGGAAAGAGTAGGCTACGGATTCGTATAGCCGCGATTGGCAGGTAACCTACCATGGCAAATATCCTGCTGGCGTACCACAGCACTTACGGATACACACGCAAGATCTGCGATACGCTGCAGGCAGAACTGGCGGGCAGGGGGCTGCGTGCCGATGTCGCGCCGCTTGTGGGCGGCAATGCGGATCTGGCCCGCTATGACATGATCGTCATCGGTGCGAGCATCCGAAACGGCAAGCACAATTCGGCGGTTCTTGACTTCATTCGCGCGAATCAGACACTGCTCCAGTCGAAGCCGGGTGGCTTCTTCTCGGTAAACCTCGTTGCGCGAAGACCGGACAAGAACACGCCGGAAACCAATCCCTACGTAAGGAGATTTCTCGCCCATTCGGTCTGGAAGCCGCGGCTGGTCTGCGTGTTCGCCGGAAACCTCGACTACCCGCGCTACGGAACCTTCGATCGCAATGTGATTCGGTTGATCATGTGGCTGACCGGCGGGCCAACCGATCCGCAAGCCAAGGTCGAATTCACCGACTGGGACGAAGTGCGACGCTACGCGGGGAGGATCGCGGCGCTTGCGAGCGGGCGCACTGAAGCTGCCGCGAATATCCCGCTTCACCGAGTGACCAGCGGTCGATTACCTGATGAATCTGATCTGAGAAACTGGAGGGCAGAATGAGAAATCTGTCGAAGGGGATAGCGGTTTCAATTTCAATTGCAACATTTCTAGTCGGGTGCGGCATGTCCGAGCAGCAAGAGCCACGATTTCTCCGCATGACTGTGTGGGATCGAATCTGCACGCACAC
>JAQBCT010000364.1:0-4729 GCA_032124855.1 Gammaproteobacteria bacterium | reverse complement strand
GGCCGACGGCGCGCTCGCGCCAGAAGCAATGGCAGATTTTGCGGAGGCGTTGGCACACGTGCATACGGCGCTGCCGCGCTGCGATTCCGTGCGGGAGTTCGGCACAGCGGTGGCCGTGTGGGCGCCTGTGGCAGAGAACTTTGCGCAGATCGCCGCAAGCGTCCTGCGCAACGAGCTCGCCGACGCGGTGGGCGAAGTGGTGCAGTGGAGCGAACGGCAGCACGCAGCGCTGACCGGCCTGATGCAGCGGCGCCGCGACGAGGGTTTCGTGCGCGAATGTCATGGCGATTTGCATCTGGCGAATCTGGTCGACCTGGTCGATGGCGTACACGCATTCGACTGCATCGAATTCAGCGAAGCGCTGCGCTGGATCGATGTGCTCAGCGATGTGGCATTTCTCGTGATGGATTGCCTCGTGCGTGCACGCACGGATCTCGCCTATAGCTTCCTCAATCGCTACCTGGAAGTGACCGGCGACTATGCCGGATGTGCGCTCTTGGGCTACTACCAGGTGTACCGCTCGATGGTTCGCGCAAAAGTGGCGGCCCTGCAGGCGGGCCAGGCCGCGCTCGTTGCAGCCGAACGCTACGCGGCGCATGTGAATTTCGCGCGTGCGCGGGTACGGCGGCGCGGCGCCATCATCCTGATGTGTGGTCTCTCAGGGTCCGGCAAGTCGTGGCTTGCGCAGCGTCTGGTGCCTGCACTCGGTGCGCTGCGCATTCGCTCCGATCTGGAACGCAAACGCCTCGCGGGCCTGGCGGCCGATGCACTCAGTGATTCGGACATCGACAGCGGGCTGTATGCGAAGTCGCGCAGCGATGCCGTGTACGCACATATCGCCGCGGCCGCTGAGGCGGTGGCCGCTGGCGGTGAATGGGCCATTGTCGATGCGACGCTCCTGAGCCTCACGCGCCGCGCCGAAATGCGACAACGCGCGCGCGTGGCGGGCGTTGCCTGCGTGACGATTCACTGCCGGGCGCCCGTGGCGGTGCTCGAGGCACGCATCGAAGCGCGTCAGGCGCTGGGCGCCGATCCGTCTGAGGCAACCGTTCGCGTACTGCAGCAGCAGCTCACGCATTTTGAGTTGCCCACATCCGAGGAGGGCGCGCTGATCAGCATCGACACCGATCAGTACGTCGACACGACACAGATCGCGACGCAAATTCGCGCGCTGCTCGCCACCACATAGGCGTATTTCCATTGCCCGCGTGGTGCGCGTTTTGGCGCACCCGCGCGTTTGCCTTTATCATGTCGGCCTCGGCGCGTGGTCGCGCCGAGTGTGGCCGCCGCGCAATCACACCCATCTGCAGATTCTACGAGGAGTTGCCATGGCGACACCGCTACGGCGTCTTTTGCCGTATCACAGTCGCTACCGGGCGCCGTTCTGGGGCGGGATGTTCGGTCTGCTGGCGGCGCGTCTTTTCGAAGCGGCGATCCCGCTGTATCTGCGCGACGGCATCGACCGCATGCTGGCGGGCAGCGAACAGCTCCAAACGGGCGCGCTGAGCCTGGCCCAGGCACACGCGATGCTGCTGTGGCCATCACTCGCCATCGTGCTGTGCGTGCTGGGTCGGTACCTGTGCGTGGTGTTCTCGCGCCGCATCATCCGGCGCATCGGCGTCGCCGTGGCCTACGACCTGCGCAAGCGGATCTATGATCATCTGCAGCGCCAGGGCCCACAATTCTTTTCGGTACACCCCATCGGCGATTTGATGGCACGCGCCATCAACGACATCAATCTGGTTCGGCAGCTGGTAGGAATGGGCCTGCGCACCATCCTGGTCATCATCTTCGCCGCGGTCGTTGGGCTGATCTGCATGGCAGCACTGGCACCGCAACTCACCGCGCTGTTGCTGATCCCGCTGCCCGTCATCGCCATCATCGGCTGGTGGTTGTCGCGGCGCGTGTTCAGCGCCTCCCTTGCGGTGCAGGCTGGCTTCGCTTCCTTGTCGGAGCAGGTGCAGGAAAATCTCAACGGCATTCGCACAGTGCAGGCGCTGGTGCAGGAGCGGCACGAGATTGAGCGATTCAATCGCGTGAACGATGAGTATGCGACACGCTTCCTCACGCTGACCCGCACGAATTCGTTCATCGGCGGCGTCATGCCGTGGGTGGGCGCACTCTCCACTGTCATTGTGCTGGGCTACGGTGGCAGCATGGTGATGGACGGTTCGATGACCATCGGCACGTTCACCGCGTTTTTCAGCTACGTCTCGATGGTGCTGTGGCCCGTGCGCCAAGCCGGTCAGATGGTCACCCTGTGGCAGCAGGGCGCCTCCGGCGCTGCGCGGCTGTTCGAGGTGCTGGACCACGCGCCGGAGATCGTCGACGCGGGTGATCCCGCCGCGCCCGCGCAGATCACCGGACGCATCACGCTGCGCAATCTGCACTATGCGTATCACGGCACGCGCGGACCGGTGCTGCGCGGCATTGATCTGGAAATTGCCGCGGGTGAAACGGTGGCGGTGCTCGGGCGCGTGGGCAGCGGCAAAACGACGTTGCTGCGCGCGCTGGTACGGTTGTTGGATCCGCCGGCCGGTTCGCTCTTGATCGACGGGTGCGATGTGCGCGCCTACCCGCTGGCTCAGTTGCGCCATCAGGTGGTGCTGGTGCCACAGGATCCCTTCCTGTTTGCCGACCTGCTGCGCCACAACCTCAGCTACGACGATCCGATGCGCGATGACGCGCTGATCTGGTCAGCTGCCAATGATGCAGATCTGCGCGATACGATCGTCGCCTTTGCCGATGCGCTCGACACACCGGTGGGTGAGCGAGGCATGACGCTGTCCGGCGGCCAGAAGCAACGCTCCACGCTCACGCGCGGCCTCATCCGTGCCCCCGCCGTGCTGGTGCTCGACGATTGCTTCTCCAGCGTCGATACGGAGACGGAAGACCATATTCTGCGGCGCCTGCGCGCGGTGCGACGCGGACGCACCACCATTCTGGTTTCGCATCGCGTATCCACGGCCCGCCACGCGGATCGCATCGTGGTGCTGAGCGAAGGGCGGATCAGCGAAATTGGCACCCACGGCGAACTGGTCGCCGCCAATGGCTGGTATGCCGAACTCGACCGCGCGCAGCGCCGCCGTGGACGGCTGTTGGATGAGCTGGCGCGTGACGAGAGGCCGTCATGAGTGAAAGCCGCGCGCGGCGCGAATACGCCGTCTTCGATGCTGAACTCGCCGGGCGTCCTCTCAGCGCGCGCGTGCTGGCGCGGCTGCTGGTGTGGCTGCGGCCCCATTGGGTTGCGGCGCTGATCAGCGGCGCCCTGGTGCTGGCTGCCTCGGCATTCGCGATCCTGATGCCGGTGATTATCGCGCGGGTCGTGATCGACGGGCTGTTGATGGACGCGCGCCCCGTGACGCTGCCCGACCTCGGCATGAACACGTTGACGCACTGGCTCGCAGCGGCAACCGGCCTGCAAACGCTTGCGGCGGCATGCGTGGTCTATATGGGAATCACCACCGTCTGGGCGGTCACCGCGCATTACCACCGCGTGTATCTGGCCAAGGCCGTGCTCGGTGCGCTGCGCGATCTGCGCACGGGACTGTTTACGCATCTGGAAACCCGTCCAGCGTCGTTCTATGACCATGTGGCTGTGGGTCGCGTGATGACGCGCGTGACCAACGACGTCGAGGTGCTGTTCCAGCTGCTGTCAGGTTTCGGCGTGCTGGTGGGAGAGTTTGTACCGTTTCTGGTGGCGCTGAGTCTGATGCTGAGCATCGACGCGTCGCTCACGGCCATCCTGCTGCTGGCGATTCCCGTCGTCGCGGTGGCAACCGCGCTGTTCCGCCGCGCCACGCGCAATGTGTATCGCGCCATCCGCCAGAGCATCTCGCAACTCAATCAGAATCTGCACGAAAACCTGGCCGGCATGGTGGTCGTGCAATTGAATCGTCGCGAATCACAAAACCTGGCGCGCTATACACAGATCAATCAAGACAACCGCGCCGAGGAGAATCGCGCGGTCGCCCTGGAGACGCACTACGGCGCCTTCATCGACAGCATCGGTTCGGCGGCGGTAGGCGTCATCATCTGGTTCGGTGGCGGGCACCTGCTTCAGGACACCGTTTCACTGGGCAGCGTCGTGCTGTTCACCCAGTTCGTTGACATGCTGTTTCGGCCCATCGTTGCCGTGGGCGAGCAGTACAACGTGCTGTTTCGTGCCATGGCGAGCGCCGAACGGATCTTTCAGGCATTGGACTGGAGCGAGCGAATTCACGAACCGGACCAACCCGCACAGTTACCCGCGCGTCTGAGCGGTGCGGTGGACGTACGCAATCTGAGTTTTGCCTATGCCGACGGCCGGCCCGTGCTGAAGAACGTATCGTTCCACATTGAACCCGGCGAGAAGCTTGCGATCGTCGGCGCGACAGGATCCGGGAAGAGCACCATTGTTCGATTGTTGGCGCGCTTCTACGATTTCGCGCCGGGGACGATGTTTCTCGACGGTGTGGATCTGATGGACATTCCGTCGGCCGAGGGCGGCGTATATACGACATCCGGCCAGCCGTCGGGACATGTTGGAACCACGAAGCCGCTGCCGATGAATACTTGCGGTTGCTTGACATAGCCCGCAGCGAAGCATCCGCCGCGCTCGCCCAGACGGAGAAGCCATGAGTGATCCGACACCGATGACGGCTGCTTTGCTTCTTGAGCAGGATATGCGCGGGATTCCTCCAGAAGCTGATTACGAGGAGTGGCTTCGCAAGGATCTGGATGAGGTGGC
>JAQBCT010000363.1:0-2898 GCA_032124855.1 Gammaproteobacteria bacterium | reverse complement strand
CAAAGGTGACGCAGCTTGGATGCGCCAGTAATTTGCTAGCCTGTCAATTCCTGATTTTTGCAAAAACGCAAGAGGATGCCAGGAGATTATTACGAGTATGCGGACGGCATCGTGCTCCTGCGTATTCCGTTGATCGTGACCGGTGATTCCGGAGGAACGTGACCGGGCGGAACGCCCAGTCGGCGCTGTGTCTGTTTTTTACACTGATCGGTCACGATCAGTCAAATTTCTTCGATTTTGACCCTGTATTTTGTTTGTCGGCGGCGGCGCGTTTTCGCATGGTTTCACCTTCGATATGGATTTTATGCGCGCTGTGTACCAGACGATCCAGAATGGCATCGGCGAGCGTCGGATCGCCGATATAGTCGTGCCAGTTCTCGATGGGTAGCTGGCTGGTGATCAACGTGGCGCGCGTGCCGACCCGGTCATCCAACAGTTCCAGCAAATCGGAGCGCTCGCGCGCACCCATGGGCGAGATCGCGAAGTCGTCGATGACCAGCAGGCTCACCTTGGCGATGGCGGCAAGCCGCTTGCGGAAACTGCCATCGGCGTGACACAGATTCAGCTCCTCGAAGAGCCGGGACGCACGCACATACAGCGCCGAGAGTCCCTGACGGCAGGCCTGGTTGGCTAGCGCGCACGCGAGGTACGTCTTGCCGCATCCGGTAGCGCCGTGAATCAGAAGATTCTGTCCTGAGCGTATCCAATCGCAGGATCCCAGGCTTGCGATCTGCGGGCGGTCCAGACCGCGGCGGGAGCGAAAGTCGATATCTTCCAGGCTCGCGCGCACTTTGAGCTGAGCCAGTTGCAGCAGCCGTGCGAGCCTGCGGTTATCGCGGTACAGCGCTTCGCGCTCGACCAGCAGCCCGAAGCGATCTTCGAAGGCGAGGCCTGAAGCCGCGCTCTGCGTCATCTGCTCGGACAACGCCGTGGCCATGCCATACAGTTTCAGGCGGTTCAGTGAATCAAGGGTGGGTTGAATAAACATGCTTCGATTTCTCCTGTGAGGGTAAGGTCGGTGGTGATGGTGAGGTCGGTGGTGGTGCGGAAATACGCGGCTCCGCGCACATTGGCGTGTGCGGTCAGCAGGGGTGTAGCGGGCGCCTCGGGGACTGGGGTTGGAAACAGTTCCGGGTGCTGATCGAGCTTGGCCTGCAGAATCGACAGAATGCGCTTGCGGGAGGGGGAGCCCATGGCCAATGCGCGCCGGCAGGCCGCCTCCAGACGCTCTGAACCGTACCCCTTGGCGAGATTTAATAGGCCCAGGCAAGCGCGGTAGCCTTGCTCCGGATGCGGGCGGTTCTCAAGTTGCCACTTCACCACGTCACGGGTAGCTAGCCCGATGGACAACCCCCAGTTAAGCAACCGCCCCGGCGACCATTCGCTGTGCCTGCGGTGGGATTCGGGCATATGCTCGGCGAGCGTAGTGTGACGGCCACGGCTGTGAGATCGCACATGCGCAGAGACGCGTTTGCCCTTGAAGAAGCACTCGATGGTGGCGGCGGTGAAACGCACCTCGATCTTCTGGCGCACCAGACTGTGCGGCACGCTGTAGTAGTGGCCGTCGATCTCGAGGTGATAGTCGATGTTCACCAGCGCCGTCTTCCATTCGGCGAACTCGTAGCGCGTAGCCGGCAGTGGCGCCATGGCGGGGCGATCAATTGAGGCAAAGGCGCTCGCCCGTGAGCCTTCGAGCTTCTTGAACGGGCGGTTGTTCAAATCGATGAGTAACCCGCTGATGGCGGCGTTCAGTTCAGCGAGCGAGAAGAACTGACGGTGTCTGAGCCGTGCCAGTATCCAGCGTTGCACCAGCAGCACACCCGCTTCCACGGCAGCTTTGTCACGCGGGTGATAGGGACGTGCCGGCAGAATGGCCGTGCCGTAGTGGCGCGCCAGATCGGCGTAGGTGGAGGTCGCCTCCGGTTCATAGCGGCAAGCGCGCTTGATCGCGCTCTTCAGGTTATCGGGCACCAGCAGTGCGGGCACCGCACCCAGGAATTCAAAGGTACGGATGTGCGAGCCGATCCAGTCGGGTAGCGACTGGGAGAAACTCGCCTCGGCATAGGTGTAGTTCGATGCGCCCAGCACGGCAACGAAGATCTGCGCTGGGCGCAGTTCGCCGCTGCCCGCATCGATAATTGGCACGGTGTTGCCGCAGTAGTCGAGAAACAGCTTCTCGCCGGCGCGGTGCAGCTGGCGCATGGAACGTTTGAGGCTGTCGCGAAAGCGCCCGTAGTGGAAGCAGAACTGGCTGTAGCGGTAGGCGCACTCTGGGTGAGCGGCGCTGTATTCCTCCCACAGCAGTGTCAGCGTCACGCCCTTGCGTTTGAGTTCCTGATGGAGGCGAGCAAAGTCGGGCGCGGCGTGGCCTGCCGCGGGAGCATCCGCTACCCGGAACAGTCGCGCCTCCAGCGCCGCGTCGTCAAGCGGCGGAATCAGTGGCCAACTGACGTCCGCCTCAAGGGCGCGTTTCAGGTAGCTGGTGACCGCTCCCTTGGACAGACCGGTGGCGCTGGCAATACGCTCATGACTGAGCTTGGCCTCGAATTTGAGGCGTAGAACTTCTTTGATCTGGCGCATGGCTTTCCTTTTGGTGGGCATCCTCGACTCCGAAAAAAATCGGGGAGGGTAACCCGCCGTTGTTGAAAACCAGCGCCCACCAGGCGTTCATTCCGTTTGATCGTGACCGCAGATTCCGGATCATGACCGACGATTCCGGGACAAGCCCAAAATCGGTCACGATCAAACGGAATCCCCGGTCAGCTTCGTCCGGAATCGTCGGTCACGTTCGAACGGAAATCGCGGTCACGATGGTCCGGAATACGCAATCGTCGCCGACGGACAGATTATCGATGTGTTCACTGCTGCCGGCTTGCCCAGGCCCGAAATGGGCATCCT
>JAQBCT010000362.1:0-8754 GCA_032124855.1 Gammaproteobacteria bacterium | reverse complement strand
GCAACAGTTCATTGACGGCCGTCGGATTTGCCTTGCCCCTGTGTCTGCTTCATGACCTGACCCACGAAGAAGCCAAAGACTTTCTCTTTGCCGGCACGAAATTGCGCAACCTGGCCTGGGCTGGCAGCAAGTATCCCGTCGATCAGACGCTCGAGTTCATCCTGATCGGTGACTTGCTCCAGACCCTGCTCGCGAATCACTGTGGCAACGTCTGCCAGAGGATCTGCCTGCCGCCACAGCAGTTCGAACAGTGACTTTGCGGTCTTGCCGTTGATCGTCCCAGTGAGGACTTGCTTGATCAGACTCCCCAACTGCCGAGCTGTGATGCGGCTGCGTTCTGGCGAAAGTGCATCGGCGTTGAGCGCTGCTGACCAGTCCCCCATCACCCAGTTGGCCGCCAGTTTCGGCTCTCCGCAGATGTCCTGGACAGCTTCGAAAAAGTGCGCCACAGCGGGATCGTCGGTGAGCCAGCTGGCGTCATAATCCGACAAGCCGAGTGCGCCCACATAGCGGCTGCGTTTGGCATGCGGTAATTCGGGAATCGTGGTGCGCACCGCAGCGATGAATGCAGGGTCGAGCACCAGCGGCAACAGATCCGGTTCCGGAAAGTAGCGATAGTCGTCCGACAATTCCTTGCTGCGCATCGTGCGCGTCTCGTCCCGGTCGGGGTCGTATAGCCGCGTCTCGCGGCGCACTTTCCCGCCGGATTCGAGCAGTTCGATCTGTCTGCCGATTTCGTGATCGATGGCGCGCTCGAGAAATCGAAACGAGTTGAGGTTCTTGATTTCGGTGCGTTCGCCCAGGACATCGCTGCCGCGATGGCGCACTGATACGTTGGCATCACAGCGCATGGAGCCTTCGTTGAGGTTGCCATCACAGATCCCCAGATAGCGCACCAGCTGGTGCATCTGCCGGAAATAGGTTGCCGCCGCTTTGGCGGTGCGCAGATCGGGTTCGGAGACGATTTCGAGCAACGGCATGCCCGCGCGGTTGAGGTCGATGCCAGTGTGCCCCGCATAGTCCTCGTGCAGCGATTTGCCGGCGTCTTCCTCGAGATGCGCACGCGTGATGCGAACAGGCTGGATCGTGCCGTCGTCGTGGCGCAGTTCGATGCGGCCGGCCCCGACGATGGGGCGCTCGAACTGACTGATCTGGTAGCCCTTGGGCAGATCTGGATAGAAGTAATTCTTGCGGTCGAATACGCAGTGCAGCGCGATGTGCGCGTCGATGGCGACGCCGAACGTCACTGCCATGCGCACCGCGGCTTCGTTGAGCACGGGCAATGTACCCGGCAGCGCGATGTCGACGCCGCACGCCTGCGTATTGGGCTCCGCGCCGAAGGTTGTGCTGGCGCCAGAAAAGATCTTCGATGCTGTGGCGAGCTGCACATGAATTTCGAGACCGATCACGCTTTCCCATTCAGCCATGGCACTTACTCCGGCATCGGTGCGACGCGCCGATGCCAGTCGGTGCGGGTCTGGTAGGCGCTGCCCACTTCGAGTAGTTGCAAATCGCTGAAATGGGGTCCCATCAACTGGATGCTCACTGGAAGGCCTGCCTTGAATCCGCACGGTAATGCCAGCGCCGGAATGCCAGCGAGACTGGCGGGCACCGTGAAGACATCCTGCTGGTACATCTCCACCGGATCGCTGATCTGGCCCAGCGGAAATGCCGTCGTTGGCGTGGTCGGGGTGAGAAGTGCATCAACTGTGGCAAAGACGCGCAGGAAATCATCGCGAATGGCGCGCCGGACACGTTGCGCCTTCAGATAGTAGGCATCGAAGTAGCCAATCGACAGTGCGTACGTGCCCGTCAGGATGCGACGCTTCACTTCGCTGCCGAAGCCTTCGCTGCGCGAGCGCTCGTACAGATCCGTCAGATCCTTGGGATCCGCACAGCGATGTCCGTAGCGCACGCCGTCGTAGCGCGACAGGTTTGTCGATGCCTCTGCGCTGGCGATCACATAGTAGGTGGGTACCGCCACGTCTGTGTGTGGCAGAGATACGTCGATGAAGCGATGTCCCAGCTGCTCCAGCGCGCGCCTGGCGTCCTGATACAGCCCCGCCAGCTCAGGATCGGCAAGGCCAGCAAAGTATTCGCGCGGCAGGCCGATGGTGAGCGATCGCGGGGCATCACTCGACGGTTCCGTGCCGGTAGCCTGTGCGGTGGGGACACTGGTCGAGTCCTTTGGATCGAAGCCCGCCATGGCACCGAATAGCAGGCGCAGATCATCGACCGTGCGCGCCATCGGGCCGCCCTGATCGAGGCTCGACGCAAACGCCACCATGCCGAAGCGCGACACGCGCCCGTAGGTGGGCTTGAGGCCAGAGATGCCGCACAACGCCGCCGGTTGACGGATCGACCCCCCCGTATCGGTTCCCAGCGCGGCGGGTGTGAAGCCGGCAGCAATGGCGGCGGCGGAGCCGCCCGATGATCCACCGGGCACGCGCTCTTGATCCCAGGGATTTCGCGCGGCGCCGAAGTAACTGGTCTCGCACGACGAACCCATCGCGAATTCGTCCATATTGGTCTTGCCGAGCATCACCATGCCGGCCTGCTGGAGCCGCTCAACAACAGTGGCGTCATATGGCGCGATGAAATTCTCGAGCATGCGCGAGCCGCAACTGGTGCGAACCCCCGCCGTGCAGAAGATATCCTTGAACGCGATCGGCAATCCGGACAATGCTGCAACGTTACCGGATTGGCGGTGCTGGTCGGCCTGCGCGGCCTGTTCAAGTGCACGCGCGGGTGTGAGCGTAATGAAGCTGTTGATGGTTGCATCCAGCCGTTCAATCCGCTCCAGATAAAAGCGCGTCAACTCGACACTCGAGAAATCGCGAGCAGCAAGCCCTGCGGCCAGTTCAGCGAGGGTAGCGGCGGAATTCATCAGTCGATGACGCGAGGTACCAGATACAGTCCGTTGCGCGTGGCCGGTGCTGACTGTTGCAGCGTGTCGCGGTCGACGTACTCCGTGACCTCATCGGCGCGTAGGCGCGCAGTAGCATCCAGTGGATGTGCGAGCGGTTCGATGTCGTCCGTTGCCACGCTGCCGATTGCATCGATCATTGCGATGATGCGCTCAAGATCGTTGCGGACCTGTGACTGTTCGTTCTCCTCGAGCGCAAGACGAGCCAGAGAACAGAGTTTTTCGATGTCTTGGCGAACGATTTTCATGGCAAATTGCGCAAATGCGGCACAGTAGCACAATCGTTCCTTGCTCAATATCCCCGCCATTGCTACAGTTTTGCGCCGTCCCAATCATCTCCCACACGACTTCCATAATAGATGTTCAAGTACATACGCGGACTGTTCTCGCGCGATCTCGCGATCGATCTCGGAACGGCCAACACGCTCATCTACGTGCGTGAACAGGGGATCGTTCTGAATGAACCCTCAGTCGTGGCGATCCGACACCACAACAATCAGAAGAGCGTCGCCGCTGTCGGCTTGGATGCCAAGCGCATGCTGGGTCGAACGCCCGGCAATATCACCGCCATCCGACCGCTGAAGGACGGCGTAATCGCCGACTTCCTCGTCACGGAAAAGATGCTCAAGTATTTCATCAACAAGGTGCACGAAAATTCGTTCATACGACCCAGCCCGCGCGTGCTGGTGTGTGTGCCGTGTAAATCGACCGAAGTGGAGCGTCGCGCGATCCGTGAATCCGCGTTGTCCGCTGGCGCGCGCGATGTTCGGCTCATTGAAGAACCGATGGCAGCCGCCCTCGGTGCCGGACTGCCGGTGCACGAGGCGGTCGGAACGATGGTCGTGGACATCGGTGGGGGCACCACCGAGATTGCGATCATCTCGTTGAACGGGGTGGTCTATTCCGACACCGTGCGTGTAGGCGGTGATCGTTTCGATGAGTCGATCGTTGCCTATGTGCGTCGCACGCAGGGCAGCCTGATCGGTGAGGCGACGGCCGAACGTATCAAGAAGGAAATCGGTGCGGCCTATCCGCAGAAGGATATCCGCGAGATCGATGTGCGCGGACGCAACCTTGCCGAGGGCGTGCCACGCAGTTTCACGTTGAACAGTAATGAGATTCTCGAGGCACTACAGGAACCGTTGTCGATGATCGTGCAGGCCGTGAAGGCCGCGCTCGAGCAGACACCACCGGAGCTTGCTTCAGATATCGCCGAGACAGGCATGGTGCTGACGGGCGGCGGTGCGCTGCTGCGAGATATCGACGTGCTGTTGGCGGAGGAGACAGGTCTGCCTGTCATCATTGCCGAAGATCCACTCACCTGCGTCGCACGCGGCGGCGGCAAGGCGCTCGAACTGATGGATCAGGGCGGCAACGCGGATTTGCTTTCGACCGAATAGCCGGATCCAGGCCGCGCGCTGATATCATTGCGGCTTTCTCATGCGAGCTGAGGCTTCTATCAAGGCGCTGTTCCTGCGCGAGTCGGGCGCCGGCTACCTGCTGTTGGCGCTCGCCATTGTCTCGTCGCTGCTATTTGCGATTGATGTGAATTCGCGCCTGCTCCAGGGTGTGCGCTCGACGCTGTCTACGCTGGTCAGTCCGATCTACATCATCGCTGAGAGCCCCTATCGCATGGGACGCGAGGCAAGTCGCTCGCTCGCGACGCGCGATTCACTTCTTGATCGCAACGGCGTACTCGAACAGACCAATCTCGAGCTGGCGCAACAGGCTCAGCAATACGTGGTGTTGCGGGAAGAAAACGCGCGACTGCGAGCGCTCCTGGGAAGTCGGGAACGGCTCGGGGCGAAGGTGCTGGTTGCGGAACTCATCGGCGTGGTGCCGACGCCTAATACGTTTCAGGTGGAAATCGACAAGGGCGCCGATGCGGGTGTATTCATCGGCCAGGCCGTCATCGATGCCAACGGATTGTTTGGACAGGTGGTCGAAGTTGCCCAGTTCACCAGCCGGGTGATGTTGTTGGTGGATGCCAGCCACGCGTTACCCGTGCAGATCAACCGCAACGACGTCCGTAGCATCGCGGCAGGCACGGGAAGGTTGGACCGCCTCGAACTGGAGTATGTCCCCGTCACGGCCGATATCCGCGAGGGCGACCTACTGGTCAGCTCGGGACTTGGCGGGCATTTTCCGCGCGGCTATCCGGTGGGCGAGGTGACGTCTGTAGTGGTGGATCCGACCTTGCCCTATGCGCAGGTCGTTGCGCGTCCGCTGGCCGCGCTCGATCGCAGCAGGCACGTCCTGCTGGTGTATGAACCTGCGGAGCTTGCCCATTCGGATGGTGCCGGCATTGCCCCGGCGGCCGAGTCGGGCGAGCCAAACGAGGTGGAAGAGTGAATCCCACGCGCGGCGGCTGGGTGATTCTGCTGTCGCTGGCGGTGGCCATGCTGCTCGTCGTCGTACGTCTGCCCGAAGGCGCGCCAGCGTGGCTTGGTTGGTTGCGGCCATCCTGGGTGGTGCTGGTGGTCTTCTACTGGGTGATGGCACTGCCGCATCGCTTCGGCATGATCTCAGCTTGGATAACAGGCTTGTTGCTCGATGCGCTGTATGCAGACCCCATGGGTGTGAACGGCGTCTGCCTGGCAGCGCTCACCTATGTGACGTGGTCGTTCTACGAGCGATTCCGCATGTACTCGATTGCGCAGCAAAGCGTGGTCGTATTGTTGCTGGTACTGGGCACCGAGCTGGTTCGAATGCTGGCGCAGTGGCTCGCGCGTGATGGCGCGATGAGCTGGTGGATCATCGTCCCGGTGATCACGAGCACGCTGGCGTGGCCGGTTGTCGCCTTCGTGCTGGCGAGAGTGCGTCTGCGCCTGGCGGTTGAGTAATAGATGGTGCGCCCGCCGGCAACGCAGCAGGCTGCGCATGTGCCGCAGCTGGTCCTCGCGTCCGCGTCGCCCCGTCGCGCGTCATTGTTGACGCAGCTGGGGTTGCACTTTGTGACGCTCGCAAGCGACGTGGATGAGACGCCGTTGCCCGATGAATCCGCGCACGCAATGGTGCAGCGCCTGGCAATTGCCAAGGCGCGCGCAGCGGCCGCGCGTTCGTCGCTGGACCTGCCCTGTCTGGGCGCCGACACCACGGTGGTATGCGATGCGACGATGCTGGGCAAGCCGGCGGACCGCGCGCAGGGACTGGCCATGCTGGCGCAGTTATCCGGTCGGGCACACGACGTATTGACGGCGATTGCCGTCGTGCAGGGTGCGCGTGTGATAGTGCGCGTATCACTATCGCGCGTGTTTTTTCGGCACATTTACGAGCAGGAAGCTGCCGCGTATTGGGCCACTGGCGAGCCGCGGGACAAGGCGGGGGGTTATGGCATCCAAGGCATTGGGGGTATATTCGTGCGACGCATCGAGGGTAGCTTCAGTGGGATCGCGGGTCTGCCGCTCGCCGAAACCGAGGCATTGCTGCAAACCTTCGGCGTAAACACCTGGCAGTATCGTGGTGCTTGAGGTCGCCGATGGTGGAAGAGCTACTCATCAACGTCAGCGGGTTCGAGACTCGCGTGGCGCTCATGCAGAACCACGGGCTCGCCGAAGTTCATCTGCAGCGTTCCGGTTTCTATAGCCTCACCGGCAATATCTATCAGGGCCGCGTTGAGCGAATTCTGCCTGGCATGCAGGCAGCGTTCGTCAACATCGGCATGGGGCGACCCGGATTTCTGCACGCCAGCGATATTGATATGCCGCGCATCAGCGTCGCCGCACCGGAAGTCGAACCGGGTCAGAAAGATATCCGGGAATTGGTGCATGAGGGTCAGTCTCTGTTGGTGCAGGTGGCGAAGGATCCGATTGCAAACAAAGGTGCGCGCCTTACCACGCATCTGGCGTTAGCCAGTCGCTATCTGGTGCTGATGCCAATGAACGATCACATCGGGATATCGACGCGAATTGAGGACGAGGCTGAACGTGAGCGTTTGCGCCTCGCTGCGGAGAGTGCGCGCGCATCGACAGCGGGAGCGGACGCGAGCGGGCTCATCATTCGCACTGCGGCAGAGGGTGTGGCCGGCCCATTGCTGGAAGCCGATGTACGAATGCTGATACGGGTGTGGCAGCGCGTAGACGAGCGTGCGCGCAGTCGCGACGCGCCTTGTATGGTCTACCAGGATTTGCCGCTGCATACGCGTGTGATCAGGGATTTCGCCGGACCGGATTTGACGGCCATCAAGATTGACGAGCTGCGCACCTATGAACGCGTACGCGACTTTGTCCAGGAGTTTCTACCCGAGTATGTGGATCGGGTGCAGCACTACGCCGACCCGGTGCCACTGTTCGAGCGATACGGATGCGAGGATGAAATAGAGCGGGCATTGCACAGCCGGATCGTGCTGCGTTGCGGCGGCCATCTCGTGATCGAGCAGACCGAGGCCATGACCACCATCGACGTGAATACCGGTGCGTATGTGGGCGCGCGCAATCTCGAAGACACCGTCTATCGTGCGAACCTCGAAGCGGCCGCGATCATTCCGCGCCAGCTTCGTTTGCGCAACCTCGGCGGCATCGTGGTCGTTGATTTCATCGACATGGAGGATGAGGAGCATCGCCGCCAGGTGCTGCGCGCGCTGGAAAAAGCCTGCGAAGGTGACCCTGCGAGAATCCGCATATCGGGTGTTTCAGAACTGGGCCTCGTGCAGATCAGTCGCAAGCGGACGCGCGAAAGCCTCCGTCAGCAACTGTGCGAGCGTTGTGCAACGTGCGACGGCCGCGGTGTGGTCAAGACCGCCGAATCCGTCTGCATCGAGATTTACCGCGCGCTGTTGCGGGCAGTAGACGTGGCGCGGCGCAGCAACGCATCGGGCGAGTCGGCGCAGGCGCTCGCCACCGCGGGCGGCGAATATCTGGTGCAGGCATCCCAGGGTGTCGTTGATCGTCTCCTGGACGAGGAACGCGACAACGTCGGTTGCATTGTCGAGCAGATCGGCCGCGCCATCCGTTTCCAGGTCGAACCGAGTTATGGCCCGGAGCAGTTCGACCTGGTGCTCATCCAGGGCATTTCGCGTCGCACTTGAACTGCGTCTGAATCAAGTGATACCACGGCGGTCCTACTTGATACGCGTCGAGTCGAGCGTTACTGGCGTCATACGCCCGTCATCTGTCTTCCAATCGGTGGAGTGTCCTTGAGTTGCGCGCGCTTCGGCCCCTGCTGATTCTGTTGACCATCGTGACCGTGCTAGCGGCTACGGTGACCACAGCTGGGCGTGTGCTGGTAAACGCGCTGCCGCGTTTCGAAGCGAGACTCAATTCCCTGCTGGTTGGCAGTGGCGTGGCGCTCACAGGTATTGATGGTGCATGGCATGGACTCAATCCTCTGCTGCGCGCAGACGAGGTGAGCTTCCCCGGTGGCCGAGCACGGGGCATCACCATGGAAGTGGATTTGCTGGAGAGCGCAATTCGCAGCGCACTCGTGATGCACTATCTGGCAGCCGAACGGGTCGAGTTGACGCCGGCGCGTGGCACGGATGGCGCCTGGCATCTGGGCGCCGGCGGCGGCGAATCGCAGGCGTTGTCCATAGAAGCGCTACTGCGCCACAGCGACGCGCTTGAGCTTCCCGATGTGCGTGTGCAGTTCGTGGAGCGTACTGGTACACCCAACACCGTCGGTGAGCTGCATCTGCGGGCGGCGCTGGCCAATACGCTGTTGCGTCACGCCGGTGCCCTCACGATGCGTGTGGTGCACGGCGGCAGCGGCGAAGTCACGTTGGCCTACGACGTCACGCAGGGGCTGCTGGAATCGCCGTCACGCGGTAGGGTGGCGCTGCGTTCTAGGAGTTTGAGCATTGCACCCGCGTTCGGCATTGCCCTGGGCGGTGG
>JAQBCT010000361.1:0-5579 GCA_032124855.1 Gammaproteobacteria bacterium | reverse complement strand
GTCGTCGCGACGCCGAAGCGCACGACAGCGCACGCACCATAGTCCGCCCGTCGGACAACTGTCAAAGCAACGGCTCGTCGATTGCGGCAAAGCGTGCGCCACGTCGTGTCGTGCATGCGTTGTGGATCACTGCCGGGGGCGCGTTCGCAGGATTGGCAGGCGGTTGCGCCAGCAACGCAGGCGCCCTCGCTGCCGCAGGCGGCGCTGCTGGCAGCGAGGTGGCTGGAACCGGCTATATGCACACGGTGTACACGCGCGGCGTGGCACCTGACAGCGCGACGCTCCATATCTACCTCAGCGGCGACGGCACGCCGTTCCTCGATCCACACCATGTGAGTGACGATCCCACGCCGCGGCGTCCGCTTGCGCTCGAGTTGATGCTGGCGGATCCCACGCCCGCCCTCTATATCGGACGCCCGTGTTATGAAGGGCGCGCAACCGAAGCGGGCTGTTCGCCGGCGTTGTGGAGCCAGGCGCGCTATTCGGAAGCCGTAGTCGCCAGCATGAGTGCTGCCGTGGCGTCTCTCGCAGCAGGCGCGCCGCGGGCGCGCGTCACGCTCATTGGATACAGCGGCGGCGGGGTGCTTGCGGTGCTGATCGCGCAACGGCTGCCCCGCATCGGGCAAGTGGTGACTATCGGCGCCAATCTGGATATCGATGGCTGGACCCGGTTGCACGGCTATAGTGCGTTGGCCGGATCGCTCAACCCCGCGGCGTTCACAGCATGGCGCAGCACGCTGGCGCAAATCCATTTCGTCGGCGCGAAGGATCGCAACGTGCCGAGCACACTTGTTGTTGCATTCGCCGCATCGGTGCCTACCGCCCAGGTGCGCATCATCGACGGCTTCGATCATCGCTGTTGCTGGGTCGAACAGTGGCCGCGTCTGCTCAAGACGATCGCCGAGAACGACTAGTTCGATTCCGAGATTCGGTGATCCAACAGCGCGCGCGCGGCGGTGAGTTCGGGTCTTCGCCCCATGAATTCATCGAGCCCAAGCACACTGTCGAGATTCTCCTTCAGGGTGATGAGATCCTCTCGCTGTACGCCCACGGCGGTTGCGGCCAACATCGCTTCGAACAGCGCCTCGATGCGTTTGACGGCTTCGGGGTCGCGTGGATGGACCTGATAGGCGCGGACGAACTGATCCAGCGCGCTGGCAGCGTCGCCGTATTTCAGAAACTGATCCCCGTCTTCCAGCCATTGGGTGAGTTGCAATTGCGTCTGGGCCGGCAGGTCGACAAACGCGATGTCCGGCGCGGCCGCCCGCGCCGCTTCGAACCGGTCGTAGGCCGCGTACCCGGCAGTCGCAAGCGCAAGTGTCACGCCAATGGCTGCAGTGAGGCGCAATTGCGGGGAGCCCTCGAGATCGCGCAGGAAGCGTGCCGCGTGCGGACTCCGGGAAGCACGATCGAATGACAGCCCGCGTAGCAGCGCGCGCCACTCACGGCGCTTGAGGCCTTTGATCGGCGCGGGTTCCAGGCCCGCCTCGCGTGCCTGTGGTGCAGGCATGAAATCGAAGGGATGTGCTCCGCACAGCAATTGATAGGCGACCACTGCGAGCGCGAATACATCGTCGGCGGGATGCGGCTCGGCACGTGCAAACATTTCACAGCTGGCGTACGACGGCGTCAGTGCACCCAGTTCGCCAGCATCGAATTGAGTGTGCGCAGATGCAGATGCTGCGGCAGGGGTGGCGGCGGGGCTGTCTTCGTCGAATGCGCCCGCGGGTGCAGCGCGCGCGATCCCAAAGTCCAGAATCTTTACCCGATTGTCGTCGGTGAGAAAAACGTTGCCCGGTTTGAAATCGGAATGGACGATATTCTTGTTGTGTGCATAGGCAAGCCCGAGGCACAGCCCGCGGATGATCCGCAACGCGCGAGTTCTGGGCAGCCCCTTGGGATGCGTCGCGATGACCTCGTCGAGGGGTTCTCCCTCCAGCACTTCCATGCTGATGAACACCAGACTGCCGTCTCGATCGAAGTCATACACCGTGGTGATATTCGGATGCGCCAGCGTCTGCGCCTTGCGTGCTTCGCGTTGCAGCGCGATGACCATGCGCTGGTCGCGCCGGAACTGGTCGCTGAGCACCTTGATTGCGACATAGGGATCCCGGTCCTGTGTCTCTTCTTTGCGCCGGTCGCGCGCGCGATACACCACACCCATGCCGCCACGCCCGATGACCGATTCGATGACGAAGCGATCTTTGATGATGCTGCCGGGTCCAATCTCGATTTCACGCGACGCACTCGGATGCGCAGTCTTGACATCCACCGTGGGTGAACCGCGCCCAGAGATCTTGGTCGCATCGGGATCTTCTGGGTTTTGCGCCATTGCAGCCTGCAGGTCATCGACGGTGGCGCATTGTGTCACGGGGTCGAACATTGGAGCTCACGCGGACAGCACGGTTCTCGCAGCAGAAGTGGCAGCGCCTCGCTGGTGTGGCCAAAGCTTCGCTCCGAAAAATGCGCATAATATATATTATGTTAAATAACGTGTTGATCGGCCCCGGAATGGCCTGATACCGCCTTGCGTTCGTTGCGCTGCACCAGTGAAATGGTGCGGCGCGGAACTGGTTTGTTTCACGCGCCTCATCGACGTTAGGTGTCAGGGATAAGCCATTGAAAATTGATAGATATCGAGCTGTGCTGTGGGTCCGAAAAATTGTCGTTGCGTTGCTCGCGATCGGCGCAATCGGATCAGCTCAGTGCAAAGCACCGTCCGTGACGTACACAGCCGCCGGGCTGCAGCAGCCGGTCGAAATCTGGGTAGATGACTGGGGCATAGCCCACATCTACGCAAAAACGCACTACGACGCGTTCGTCGCCCAGGGTTTCAACGCGGCGCGCGACAGGCTGTGGCAAATCGACACCTGGCGCCGTCGGGGACTGGGTGGACTATCCGAGGTATTCGGCGCGTCGTATGCCCAGCAGGATCGCGCCGCCCGCCTGTTCCTGTTTCGCGGCGATATGTATCGCGAGTGGCTCGCGTACGGATCCGATGCCAAACAGGTCGCCCAGGCCTTTGTGGCCGGCGTGAATGCCTACGTGACCCTCACGCAATCGAACCCGGCGTTGCTGCCGCCGGAATTCACCACACTGGGTTACGCGCCGTCGCTGTGGGCGCCAGAGGATGTCGTGCGCATTCGCAGCCACGGTCTGTGGAGGAATCTGAGCACCGAAGTGGCGCGCGCTCAGATTCTGTGCGGCAATCCGGCGTCCATCGATTCGCTGCACAAGCGCCTCGAACCGGAATGGTCGGTGACTATCCCGACGGGTATGGATCCGTGTGCAGTTCCCGCCAATGTGCTCGATGACTACCTCCTTGCAAAAGCGCCCGTCACTTTTGCCCCAGTGGCCAATACGCTAGCCGCTGCCCGCCGCATCGAATCGAGAACCGATATCGGCAGCAACAACTGGGCCGTCGCACCGGCGCGCACCAATACGGGCCGCCCGATCCTTGCGAACGACCCCCACCGCGGCCATGCCGTACCGTCGCTGCGTTATGCAGCGCACCTGGTCGCACCGGGACTGAACGTCATCGGCGCAGGCGAACCCGCGTTGCCTGGCATCTCTATCGGTCACAACGAACGAATTGCATTCAGACTGACGATTTTTCCGATCGATCAGGAAGATCTCTACGTCTACGAAACGCGCCCGGGCGTCCCTGATGAGTATCGCTATCGGGGTCGATGGGAACCGATGACGGTGATCAACGAGTCCATTGCGGTGCGGGGCGGCACGACGATCGAAGCGACATTGAAATTCACGCGTCACGGCCCTGTGCTGCTGGAGGATCCGCAGCAGCATCGCGCATTCGCGGCGCGCGTCGCGTGGCTCGATGCGGGCATGGCTCCGTATTTTGGCAGTGTCGAGTACATGCGGGCGCAGAACTGGCGTGAATTTGTCGCTGCGTTGAATCGTTGGGGCGCGCCGTCAGAGAATCAGGTGTACGCCGACGTTGATGGCAATATCGGCTACAAGCCTGCGGGTTTGTTTCCGCGCAGGACGAATTGGGATGGCCTGCTGCCCGTACCGGGCGATGGCCAATACGAGTGGGATGGCTTTTTCGACATGGACGCCCTGCCCCAGGAATTCAATCCGGCGCGGGGTTTCGTGGCCACTGCGAATGCGATGAATCTGCCGCCCGATTACCCGATTGCGCAGCGTCGCGTGGGATTCGAGTGGTCGGCACCGTGGCGCGCGAAGCGCATCGATGCGGTTCTTGCCGGCCAGCCAAAGCACAGTCTGGCGGACTCCCTGGCGCTGCAGCGCGACTATACGTCGGTGTTCGCGCAGCAGATTGTCGCCCGACTGCCCGCGGGTGACTCGCCCGCATTGAATCTGCTACGCAGCTGGGATGGGGTCCAACAACCGGACTCGGCCGCGGCCGCCCTGTTCAACATCTGGTACTCGCGTTATCTGAATGTCGCGCTGGCCCGTGCAGTCGTGCCACCGGACGCAGTTGCATTGGTCACACCGCTCGACTCCCTTGCCGTACTCGACCTGCTGGCTTCCGACAATCCGGCACTGGATGCGCTGCTTGCCACCTCCCTCGACGCCGCATGGCACGCGACAAGCGAACTACTCGGGCCGGACCCAGCCAATTGGCACTGGGGCAACCTGCATCGCATGGAATTTCAGCATCCCTTAGACGCGTATCTGGGGTCCGAGCTTCCGGAGCAGTGGAGACTAACGCCCTACCCGAGGGGCGGCTCCGGCGACTCACCCAACAATACGTCGTATGACGGAGATAGCTTTGGTGTCACATCAGGCGCGTCATGGCGAATGGTCGTTGATGTAGGCGCGTGGGATGCGGCGCGCATGACCAATGCGCCGGGACAGTCAGGCGACCCCCGCAGCCCGTTCTATCAGAACCTGCTGCAGGGCTGGGCCACAGATGACAGCTTCCCGTTGCTGTATTCACGCGCAGCGATAGAACCGCATGTGCAGCAGATCATTTTGCTGATGCCGCAGTGATGATCACGCGCCACTGGGGCCCTGCTGCGATGTCATGCGTCGCGGCAAAGTTGCCCTGGTTCAGCGCAACCGCCAACATACCAACGCTGTTCGCGTAGAGCAGCGGCGCGCCAACGGGTACATCGCCGAAGGTATGGACGTAGGGGATCTGCAATGAAATCGGCGGCGCAGCACCATCGTCGATTGTCACCGCGACGACGTCGCCTGGTCGAATGTTGAGAGGCGTCAGTTCGGTCGCCGGAATATTGGTCCACACGTTGCCGTATTGAGGATCCAGCACCGGGATCCCGCCTGTCAGGCGATCGCCGTTGCGCTGCGCTGTCTCATACGCGAGTCGCACAACCGAATCGCGCAAGGGACCCACGTCGGCGAAACTCAATTGTCCGCTCGCCAGCAGTGCGCCAACATACGCGTAGACGTCGCGCCCATGAAATGTGAACGAATCGGCCGATCCCGGCAGCCGGTGCTTCGACTCATCGATACTTCGCACCGCTGCGATGCCGATGCGCTGGGCCAGCAACGTTAGCGTGCCATTGTCTGGCGTCACGATGGTGTGTCGCGACATACTTGTTGCGCAAGACAAGCGCGCGGAAGCGCGGGCG
>JAQBCT010000360.1:0-5017 GCA_032124855.1 Gammaproteobacteria bacterium | reverse complement strand
GTGGTGGGCAAGGATGACTGCGTCCACATGCGCACGGTGGCTGGCCTGGTACGCGTGGATGTCATTTATCGCCGCATCGACGATCAGTTTCTCGACCCGAAAGTATTCCGCAAAGACTCCACCCTCGGCGTGCCCGGGCTGATGCGCGCCTGGCGCAAGGGCAACGTCGCGCTTGCCAACGCACCCGGCTGCGGCGTTGCCGATGACAAGGTGATCTATACCTACGTACCAGACATCATTCGCTACTACATGCGCGAAGAACCGATTCTGCCAAACGTGCCATCGTATCGATGCGTTAACAAAGACGAGCGCGAATACGTCATTGAAAACATCGCAAAGATGGTGGTTAAACCCGCCAACGAATCCGGCGGCTACGGCATGTTGATCGGGCCCAAGTCCACCAAGGCGGAACGGGACCAGTTCGTACGTAAAATTCTTGCCGATCCGCGCAATTACATGGCACAGCCGATGTTGATGTTGTCCACGGCACCAACGCTGGTAAACAATCACGCTGAAGCGCGACACCTCGACCTGCGCCCGTTCATTCTGTCCGGCGCGCAAACCTACGTCACCACGGGCGGCCTGACGCGCGTCGCGCTGCGCAAGGGTTCCATCGTAGTGAATTCATCGCAAGGCGGCGGCAGCAAAGACACCTGGGTGGTAGCCGGGGAATGAAACAGCACACATTGTCGCGCACCGCAGAGCGGATCTACTGGTTGGGACGGTATCTGGAGCGCGTCGAAAGTACGGCGCGGCTGATCAACGTAAACGCGAACATGCTGATCGATCTGCCGGGGCGCACACCGCTGGCGTGGCGTTCGCTGATTGAAATCATGGGCAGCCCGGCGCACTTCGCCAAACTCTATACGACGCCCGACGAGCGCAGTGTGGTGCGGTACCTGACGAGTGATATGCGCAATGCGGGTTCACTGCTGAGCTCACTGTCCAGTGCGCGGGAAAACGCGCGCACCGTGCGCGAGATCATGCCCAACGTGGCATTCGAATACACCAACGAACTGTATTTGTACGCCAAAGAAGCGTTGTCGGGCAGCCAATCCCGCAGCCGCACCACTGAGACCATGCAGGGCGTGATGCGCCGCGTGCAGCACATCATCGGTTTCCTTTCGGGCACCATGATGCACGGTGACACGTGGAGTTTTCTGCGCATCGGTGAGTCGCTGGAACGCGCCGACATGACCACGCGCATCATCGACGTACGGTCGGTAGATTTGCTGGCACACGCCGAGGATCTGGCACCGTACAGTCAATTGCAGTGGCGTTCGGTGCTGCGTTCGCTGCATACGATGCAGAGCTACCGACTCGCGATTCAGGAACCCATCACGCAGCCGCTGGTACTGCAGTTTCTGTTCAAGAATCCGGTGCTGCCGCGTTCCCTGATGTATTGCCTCGGCCGCATCCGCAACGCCCTGCGAACGCTGCCGCGCAACGACAAACCGCTGGCAGCGATCAATCGCATCATGCGCTGGCTGGATCACGCCGACGTCGCCACTCTCGACGGCAAGCAGCTGCATGCATTTCTCGACGAGCTGCAACGCGAACACGCGGCGCTGCACAACGTGATCGACGCAACCTATTTTCATGCGCGCCTGCGCCTGGCGCGCTCAGCGGAGTAAGTCATGCGCTACATCGTTCAGCTGCTCATCCCCGCATTGATTGTCATCGGGGTGGCGCTCGTGCTGCTGCGCAATCGCAATAGCGCAGGTGCGACCCGTTCCGCAGCCAAGCCAGCCGACGGAGATGACGGCACGCTATCGACCGCCACGTTCGTTCTGATCCTGGTGATTGGCGCGACGTTCACCGTCGCGCTGATCTATGCATTGCACACGCTAGGCAGCTGACGGCTATTTACCAACGCGCCGTTGCGGGTTAGCTTTCAGTGATCGCGCATTCCGCGCCGAGGCACGCACCATGGTCATCATGATTCGCATCGTATTGGGTCTCATCGCAACCTTCTTCATCGTGTTCGGCCTGCGCTTCATGTTCACCCCGGACATCATGGAAGGTGAATTCTTCATCAACGCAGTCGGCGCAGCCGGACTGTCGACCGTCCGCGCCGATCTCGGCGGCAGCTTCATCGCGATGGGCGTATTCATCGTGATGGGATTGCGCAACGGGGCAACGCTGTGGCTGCAAGCGGCGGCCATTGCTGTCGGCACCATTGCGGTGGGGCGCATCGTTGGATTCGTGGTCGACGGCGTGGTTCCTAGTGCCGTGACAGCGTGCATCGTCGAAGTAGTCTTCGTCGCGCTGCTGCTGATTGGGGCGCGCCGTCTGCGGATGCCACCTGTCCGAGCCTGAACGGTGCTGCACATCCACCCCAATCCCAAAGGCTTCGGCGCCTCGATCACCGGGATCGACCTCAGCGGCGCGTTGCCTGAGCGCACCATCGCCGAATTGTTGCATGCGTGGTACGGCTACCACGTGCTTGCATTTCCAGACCAGCCGATGAGCCATGCGGACCTCGAACGCTTCACCCAATATTTCGGCGCGTTCGGTGAAGACCCCTATATCGCACCCATCGCGGATCATCCCCATGTGCTGGAAGTGCGACGCAATGCCGACGAAGAAACCAGCGTTTTTGGCTCCGCATGGCATTCAGACTGGAGTTTTCTGCCCACCCCGCCGGCGGCGACAATCCTGCATGCCAAGGTGATTCCACCCCAGGGCGGTGACACGCTGTTCGCCGATGGCGAATCCGCCTACGCGGCGCTGCCCGCCGATTTGAAAGCCGCAATTCGCGGCCGCTTCGGCATTCACAGTGCGGCAGGCCCTTACTCGCCGGAAGGCTTCTACGCCAATGAACGTAAGCCGCGCGGGATGACCATTGTGCCGAACCCGTCAGCGCGGGCATCGCGGCGGCATCCACTCGTTAGAATCCATCCCGCGACGGGCCGACCCAGTCTGTTCGTGAATGTCGTGTACACCATCGGCGTCGAGGGCATGAACGCGGCTGACGCCAAAGCGTTACTCCAGCAGCTGTGCCGACATGCCACGCAGGATCAATTCATCCACCGCCAACAGTGGTGCGCCAACATGCTGGTGATCTGGGATAACCGCTGCGTTCAGCACTGTGCGACAGGCGGTTACGACGGACATGCACGCGTCATGCACCGCACCACGGTGGCCGGCGAAATCCCCGAAGCGGCGTAAACCGTCAGGAATCCTTGGGAAATGGTTTGAGGCGCTTCAGCACGCCGTCGGGGTCTGCCGCGGGTGTGTTGCGCATGGCCCGATCGACCATCCGATCGTACTTGGGGTCCAGGCGCGCTACTTTGCTGGCGCTTGAACGGTGCACCGAGGATGCCGACACCACCTGGATGGCACCCAGCCTCCCACAATGCTCGCAGGTGGCACTCGCCGGGCGCTCCGCCACTGAACAGCGCAGCGACGTGATTGCCTCACACGCGCCGCAGCGAAATTCATACAACGGCATGGCGAGCCGCCACGTCGATAAACGCCTGCAGCGTGAGGTGATAGCGTTCGAATTTGAGCGCCTGCAACGGATCTCCCCCCTTAACAATACCGTCGGGGGTGTCGACATCCAGACTGACGAGCGACGGCGCCGATCCCGCCGCTCGGCCGTTGAGGTAACGCGCCCAATGTGCCTGACTCAATTCCAGATAGAAGTCGGCGTCGCGCAGCGCGTCCACGTCGATCTGGGCGACCGCCTCGCACTCGAACGCTGCAAAGTCCAGCAGATAGGCGGCATCGCCCGCCTTGATCCCCATCCGCACATCGCTCGTGCCCAGTCGCGCGAAGGCGCGATCAGCGTTCACCGTGTCACGGGTGCGTTCCAGCAGCTGCAGATTCATCATGTCGGCCATAGGCCCGCTACTCCCGAAATTCCGTGGTAATACGCGCGGAGGCATCGAAAAAATACTGCAGTGTCTGGTTGTAGCGGAAAAACAGATCTTCCCGGTACTGATCCCCGTGCACCGAGTGCGATAAGCCGTCTTCGCGCGCGAGATCGAGTGTATTGAGCGTGTGATGAAGATCGGCGCCTTTGTTGTCCGCGATATTCCGGATCATCTCCTGCCAGTCGCGCGACGGCATTTCCAGGATGAAGTCGGCCGCTGCCAGATCAGACTCGGCGACTTCCGCTGCGACGCTGCATTCCACGCCTTCGAACGTCAACAGATAGCAGACACCGCCCACCTTCGCGCCCATCAACGTATTGCACGCACCACCTCCACCGCCCTGGAACGATTCGTCGGCGTTGAATTCCGCGCGAACGGCGTCGAACCACGCCTTGGATGGAAACACAGCCATGCTCAGGATGCCTTCAGGTAGGCCGTCAATTCCGCGGGGAACATCATCTTGCGTTCGACGCCCAGCCATTTCAGTGTCGCCAGATAGCGGTTGATGTAGTCGGCCATCATGCGTCGATAAATCTGCATGCCTTCCTCGGCGCCGCTGATGCCGTTACCGAATACGATGGCGAGCGCTTCGCGCATCACTACATCGTTCAGTTCACGCACCAGCACGCGCTCACCGATGATGCACAGCTGCTGCAGGATCAGATTCTGGTCATCCTGGTGATTCACCGCATAGCGCAGATGATCGATGCCGTACGTGAGGTGCCGCGCCTTATCTTCCAGGCAATGCGCGAATAGCGTGCGCTCCACCTCGCCGGGTGCATACCGTTCGAGGTAGCGGTACACCGTCTGCGTGAACAGACCGCGCATGAGGAACAGGTACAGCACCGCTTCGGTCCAGCCGCCGCGACTCTCGAGAATCATTCGATTCACTTCGCCCGGTCCTTCCAGACCCAGCCCGCCGCCATTGGCCAGTGCGCGTTTGCGAAACGCTTCCATATGCCGCGCACCGTCGAAGCTGACCGTGGCGAGAAACTGCTTGATCTCGTGATAGCCGTAGGCCATCTGCGCCTGCCAGTGGGTGACGCTTTCCACGTCGGCGTTGGCGTACTGCGACAGCTCGGTACAGATCTGGCACATCGCGCGTTCCATATCGTCGGCGAGCGGCGTCAACTTCTGCC
>JAQBCT010000359.1:0-2812 GCA_032124855.1 Gammaproteobacteria bacterium | reverse complement strand
AGAACATTCTCGAACGCGCCTTCACGCTCTGCGAAAACAAGCGTATCCGCGCCGTCGATTTGAGCCTGACTGCGGGGCGCAGCAGCGCGCCAAGACCCGCTGCCATCGCCCCGCCAGCGCAGGGAAACGCAACGTCGGCTGCCGATGATTCGAGCCAGATTCCAGCCACGCTCGCGCCAGGGCAATCGCTGGAAGAGTTTCTGGAGGCCATCGAGCGTCGCGTGATCACCGACGCACTCGAGACGACGCGCTGGAACAAAACCGCTGCGGCCAAACACCTCGGCATCACGTTTCGCGCGTTGCGCTATCGTCTGAAGAAACTCGGCCTCGAATAGCGTCCCGCGCCTGCGCGCGGCAATCACCTACACGCAACGTCGAGCGAATCCGCTTCAATCGCGCCCACTGTGGTGCGGCAATGCGGCATGGCGCGCCCGTTGGGATTCTCGCTGATCGAAATGCTGGTGACACTGGCGGTGGCCGGTGTGCTGCTTGGCCTGGCGTGGGCGGGAATGAGCGGCCTGACGTCAGCCAATCGCTCCGCAGCCGCGCTGAATCAGCTGACGGGCGCCACCCAGTGGGCGCGGCACGCGGCAATCACGCTGCGCACCACCGTCATGGTGTGTCCGGGAACGACGGCCACCAGTGTCTGTGGCGGTCGGGACACCTGGCACGACGGCACGCTGATCGTTGCCGATCGCAACCGCAACGGCAGTGTCGATGCCGGCGAGGAAATTCTCCGGGTGCTGCCCCCCTTCGAGGGAGGTGGCCGCGCGTACTGGCGCTCGTTCCGCAATCGCAGCTATCTGCAATTCAACGCAACGGGACTCACCCACTGGCAGAACGGCACGCTGCTGTATTGCCCGCGCGATGGCGATGTACATCACGCGCGAGCCGTGATCATCAACGCCGCAGGGCGTGCCCGCAAAGCACCGGACCGCAACCGCGATGGCATCGCAGAGGACGCCAGCGGCAAGCCATTGCAGTGTCCGATGGTCGTCTAATACTGCTCCGGCACGACGCCGCGCGGCAGCTCCTTCAGGTCGATCACCTGGGCATCGCCGGTATCGAGATAGCGCCGCACCAGAACCTCCACATTCATCCCGGGCGACACCATCGACAGCGCACCGTACGAGCCGGCGACCTCGACGTTGGCGTCTACCGCAACGTCGTAGCCGACGCCGGCCACGACAATATGGTTGCCGCTGGCGTCGATCTGCTCCACGGGGCCCTGGCGCGACTCAATGCGGAATTCGTCCGCACTTGCAACGGGCGCGATGCAGATCGCCCCCGCCAGCGCCACGCCCAGGAACGTGGCCTTGCCGAACCGCTTCAATGAACGCTTCATTTCATTCTCCTCAGTTCGCGTTGTTGAGTTCACGCCACGACAGGCGACCAGTCTTCGAATCCTCCGCTCCCGCCACGCGGATGGTGATTTGTTCGTCACCACCGGACAGGAACAGGAAGTCTCCATCCCCGGAACCCAACAGCAGCGACGGGTCTACCAGCTGCCCGTTGAGGTCTGAGGTATCGAACAGGATGCCGGCCGCGTAGTTCACGCCGCCCACCGTGACGAAGTCCATATCGTCGATGACGCCATCGTTGTTCAGGTCCAGGATCGCGCGCGTCGGATTGCCACCGGTCAGCGCATCGATCGGGAATGTCGATCCCGGCGGTGAACGGAAACAGGTATTCGCATCGCGCGGTATGACGCTGGTGATCAGCAACGCGCTGCCGCGCGGCACGAACCGGCGGATTGCCCGTTCGCCCGGGTACTGCACCGCAGGCGGCGCGTTACCTTCGCTGTCGGGATTCGCGTTGCCCTGCAGCGTCATCATCGGACGCGTCATCTTGAAGTCGAAGTACCAGCCGTACACACCCGGCACCAGGCCGGCATCCGGACGGTAGTCAACCGGGTTCGCCGACACGATGCGCAGATGATCGAACGTCGCATTGGTTTCATCGACAATATTCGTCACCACCTGTTGCACCAGCCGGGTCGACTTCGCCAGGGGGTCGGCAGTAGCCGGATTGAGTTCACCTCGATCCCAGATGCCGTACACCGATTGAATTTCGGTGGACGTTCCATCCGCTTCCGTGACATAGCTGCCCGTACCGAAGATCACCACGAAGCCCGGTTGTGTCGGATGCTTGATCACATACGGTTGCGTCGTGATCGGCTGCCGCTTGAGCCCGTAGGTCGCCTGGAACAACTTGGTCTTCCCCCACAGCGAAGGGTTCGAGTTGGCGATGTTGAACCGGAACAGATTGCCGAACAGATCGCCGGCGTAGGCGACATCGGCCGTGCCATTCAGGTCGACATCGACCAGGGTGGGTGTACCCAGACCGTTGGGCAGACCCGCCAGCACATCGGGCGCCACTTTCACGCCTTCGCCGGTGTCGATCTTCAACACATCACCGGCCTGCCAGCCGTCGAGCCCGGCCGCCAGCGGGATGACGAACAGCTTCGCGATGCCCGCCGTGCTGTTGTAGCCATTGCCGAAAATGGCCGCCCACTTCTTCTGCGCCGGCGAGCCACCGTCATTCAGGTTGGTCATGAACACCTGGGCCGGGCTGTACGTATAACCCAGATCCTTGATGGGCGAACCACCGAGGTCGACTAAGGCACCAACTGCACCACCGAGGGGCGTACCCGTCGCGTCCACGGGGTATTCGTCATCGGCATCAGTGAACTCCCACAGCACAGTGTTGCTGGCATTCGACTCGCTAGCAAAGTCGACGACAGGATTGGATACGTTCAACGCGTAGTAGCCCTTGCCACCACCGCCCAGCGCGCCCACGAGCACCGTTGTCC
>JAQBCT010000358.1:0-14968 GCA_032124855.1 Gammaproteobacteria bacterium | reverse complement strand
CACCTGCTGCGCGACGATTTGTCGCGGATCGACAACTTCATCGAAGAAGCGCTGCGCCTGGAATCTCCTGTGCAGGGCCTGATGCGCATCGCCACGGCGGATACGTCGTTGGGCGGCGTCGAGCTGCCCAAAGGCAGCGTGATCATGCTGCGCTACGGCGCGGCCAATCGTGACGACGCGGTTTTCGGGGGCGCAGAGCGTCTCAATGTGTGCCGGGCCAATGCCAATCGTCAGATAGCCTTCGGCTCCGGGGTACACGCCTGTGTCGGTGCGCCGCTGGCACGCCAGGAAATGATCCGTGGCTTCAGCGCGATTCTCGCGCGCATGGACAATTTCGCATTCGATGCGCGCCATCCCGAACCGGATAACGATCCCAGCTTCCTGCTGCGCGGCATGAATCATCTGTACATGACGTTTGATCGTAGATGAGCAACCCGGATGTGGTGATCGTCGGTGGTGGCATCGGCGGCGGCGCCCTTGCGCTCACGCTGGCCCGGGCGGGAGTGCCTGTCCTGGTGCTCGAGCGCACCGAAGTCTATGTGGATGTGGTGCGGGGCGAATGGATCGCGCCCTGGGGCGTCATCGAAACGCGCGCGCTGGATCTGTATGAGCTGTATCTGCGCAACGGCGGCCATCATCTGAGCCGCCACGTCTCGTACGACGAAGACCTCGCGCCGGCGCAGGCCGAAGCCGCCGCACTCGCGATGGCCAATTTGCTGCCCGCAATTCCAGGGCCGCTGTGCATCGGCCACCCGCGCATGTGCAATCTGCTGATCGAAGCCGCGGCGGCGGCGGGGGCGCGCGTGCTGCGCGGCGTAACGAATACGCTGGTGACACCGGGATCGTCGTCAGCGGGTCGTGCGGGACAGACTGGTGGAGTGGGACAGGCAAGTGCGGGACCTGTAGGACAGGCAAGTCATTTGCCCACCGTTCGCTTCGAACACGCAGGCAACATCTGCACGGTGTCGCCACGTCTCGTGGTGGCGGCTGACGGGCGGCACGGCAAAACCGCGGAACAACTCGGCCTTGTTGTGCAAGAGGATGCACCGCACCACCGTTTCTCCGGTCTGCTGGTGGATGGAGTAGCGGGCTGGCGCGACGATACACAGTTCATCGCAACCGAAGGGGACAGGCACGTGCTCGCCTTCCCGCAGGGCAACGGCCGCGTGCGGATCTACCTCGGCTTTCCGCTGGAACAGAAGACCCGCCTGGCGGGCCGCGAGGGACCGCAGCGTTTTCTCGAGGCTTTTCGTCTGAAGTGCGTACCGGGCAGCGATGCAATCGCCGCGGGCAATCCCGTCGGCCCGTGCTATGTCTATCCAAACAACGACACGTGGATCGATACCCCGTACGTGGCGGGCGTGGTGTTGATTGGCGATGCAGCGGGTCGCAACGATCCCATCACGGGGCAGGGACTATCGATCACCCATCGTGATGTCCGGCTCGTGCGCGATGTGCTGCTGGCCGGGGATGATTGGTCCCCGGCGGCATTCGAGCCCTATGCCGCGGAGCGCCGCGAGCGCATGCGGCGGCTGCGGATTGCAGCGCGTCTGACATCAGTCATCGAGGCCGAGTTCGATGCGAACGCGCGGGATCGGCGTGCTCGGCTGCGCGCGCCGCGTCGCGCCATGGCGCCCCATACGCTGGCGCTGTTGACGCCGTTCATCGGGCCGGAGGCGGTGCCGGCCGAGGCCTACTCCGATGCGGCGGTGGCATCACTGATTGGATAGACGGCTTGCAGTTGCCACAGGCGTGACGCGGTAGCGATCGCGATCATCACGACCAGCATCACGCAGGATGCGCTCAGCAGCGCCGCCTGTGGTCCGATCCAATCCACCAGATAACCGTTGACGAATGCGCCAACCGGTCCTGAACCCATGAAGGCGAGTGAGTAGAAACTCATAACGCGGCTGCGCTGATCCGGTGGTGCCAGTTCCTGCATGATGGTACGGGACATGCTCATCGCGATGCCGCCACCCATTCCCCACAGAAATACCAGCACTAACAGTGTTGCAAAGCTGACGCCCAACCCGATGGCACCCAGCATCACGGCGCCGAGCATCTGTGCGGCAAGCAGCGCCCGGCCTTGCCTGGCGATATCACCGAAGCGCATCAGCATGAGGATGGTGCTCACCAGTCCCAGGGAATTGGCGGCATTCATCAGCGCCAGATCCGCAGCACTGCCGGCATAAATCTCGCGCACCAGCAACGGTAAGGTGACGATGTAGGAGCCCATGAAGCAGGTGCCCATTGCCATGCTGACGAAAACCGTCATGCGCATGGGAGCCGACGCGGCGATGGTTCGGTAGCCCTCGCCGATCGAACGGCGCAGATCGCGCAGCGGATGTTGTTCCTCGCTCACCGCGCGCGGTGGCGTCGGGATGCGGGAGAATGCGAATACACCACCCGCCACGATCAATCCCTGAATCCCGAGAATCGGCAAGGCGCCCACTGTTTCGGCCGCCGAGGCGATGCCGAACCCAATCAGCTGCACGCCGAATTGAGTCATGCTGGTCGTGACCACCGCGCGCTGGATTCCGGCGCGCGCCACATAGTTGAGCAAGCCGTCGCGCGCCGGCGTGACGAAGGCCTGGGCCAGTCCGATGACGATGGCGTAGGCCACCATCGCGCGGATGCTCAGTGCATCGTTCCACACGGCAACCAGCAGACACAGCGGGGGCAGCACGGCCACGCTCTGCGCAATCAGAATGACACGCCGGGGCCCCAGAATATCCGCCAGCCCACCGCCTACGAGAATGAACAGCATCGTCGGAATCAGCATCGACATCTGGGCGATGCCAACCATTTGCGGTGTCTCATGGAGCACCATCGTCACCAGCCATGCGAACATCACCGACTGGATACCGAAGGCGAGAAACCAGGAACCCGTACCCAGCAGATACAGGCGAAATGGATTCATGCGCTGTGCTCCAGCGCTTCCCAACGGGCGTACGCGGCCGCCAGCTGCGCGGTGATAGAATCGAGCGCAGCCAGTGCATCGGCGATACCAGCTTTGTCCTGACGATAGAAGTCGGCCGCGCCAATGCGCTGCTGCAGTGCGAGCTGCCGGCCCTCCAGCGTTTCGATGGTATGTGGCAGCTGATCCAGCTCGCGCTGGGCTTTGTAGCTGCGCTTTCTCGGTGCGGGGGCCGCGTCGCGCGCGGCAGCGCTGCGCGCGACACTGCCCATCTGCTCGCGGGGTTGGTACTGGCGCAGCCAGTCCTGATAGCCGCCCACGTAGTCGCCCCAATGGCCGTCACCTTCCCAGGCGAGGACGCTGGTCACCACGTTGTCGATGAAGCTGCGATCGTGGCTCACCAGCAGCAGCGTGCCCGTGAACTCCGCCAGCAACTCTTCGAGCAGATCCAGGGTTTCCGCATCCAGGTCGTTGGTGGGCTCATCCAGCACCAGCAGATTCGCCGGCTGCGTGAACAGCTTGGCCATCAGCAGGCGGTTGCGCTCTCCGCCGGAGAGGCTCGCGACGGGTGAGTTGATGCGCGCCGGCGTGAACAGGAAATCACCGAGATAGCCGACGATGTGGCGCGTACGGCCGGCGCTTTCGATCTGGTCCGAACCGGGACTGACGTTTTCTCGCACACTCAGCGTGGGATCCAGCTGTGCGCGTTGCTGGTCGAAGTAGGCAATCTGCAACTGCGTGCCCAACGTAACGCGGCCGCTTTGCGGCGCCAGCTGGCCCAGCAGCAGTCGCAGCAGCGTGCTCTTGCCGCAGCCGTTGGGGCCGATGATGCCGATGCGATCGCCGCGCCGCACGGTGAGGGTCAAATCCTTCACGATGGCAGCATCGCCGTAGCCGAAACTCATGGCCTGCAGATCCGCAACGATCTGTCCTGAGCGCGCCCGGTCATCGACGTTGAGCGAGACATTGCCAGATCTCGCCACGCGCGCACGACGTTCCTCGCGAAGCGCTTCGAGGCGCCGTACGCGGCCTTCGTTGCGCGTGCGGCGCGCCTTGATGCCCTGGCGGATCCAAACTTCCTCTTCGGCCAGAAACTTGTCGAAGCGTGCGTTCTCGCGCGTCTGGGCATCCAACATCTGCTGCTTGCGCGTGAGGTAGGTTTCATAGTCGCCCGGAAACGACACCAGCTGCCCGCGATCGAGTTCGACGATGCGCGTGGCGAGCCGGCGGATGAGCGTGCGGTCGTGGCTGATGAATACCACTGCGCCACCGAAGCCCAACAGCAACTCTTCCAGTGCGGTGATGGCATCGATATCCATATGGTTCGTCGGCTCATCCAGCAGCAGAACGTCGGGTTCGTTTACCAATGCCTGGGCCAGCATGACGCGCCGGCGCATGCCGCCGGAACAGGCGCTGACGAGGTGATCAGGGGGCAGTGACAGCCGGCTGAGCGCCACTTCCACCTTCTGCGAGAGATTCCAGCCATCCTGGATGTCGATTGCATGTTGCAGCTCGGCCAGTTGCTGCAACTGCCGTGCGTCGTCGCCGCGCAGTGCTGCGCTGGCATCGTGAAATTGTGCGAGCAGCTGCCCCAATGTGCCGAGTCCGGCCGCCACTGTCTGATAGATGGTGGCGTCGATGCCTTCCGGCACCTCCTGCTCCAGATGGGCCACGCGTACGCCTTCGCTGCATAGACGCCGTCCCTCATCCGGCGCCATGACGTCGGCGAGAATTCTCAGCAGCGATGATTTTCCTGTGCCATTACGTCCGATCAGGCACACGCGCTCGCGCGCCTCAACCTGCAGACTGGCGTGCTCGAGCAGGGTGGTGTGGCCGAACGCCAGGGACACGTCGCTGAGCGCGATAAGGCTCATCCATCCACCTCCGTGGACACATCGGCTGCGGCGATCACCTGCAGAAAGACCGCGCCGTATCGTTCGAGTTTGGCTTGGCCAATGCCGGTGAGGCTCAGCAGTTGCGCTTCACTGCGGGGCCGCTGCGCGATCATCTCGCGCAGTGTCGCGTCGTGGAATATCACATACGGCGGCACGCCGTGGGCGTCGGCCAGCTGTTTGCGCGCTGCGCGCAGCGCATCCCACAGCGGGCTGTCCGCGATGCTTTCCAGCGAAGGCTTGCTCCGCTTCCGGCGGGCGGCTGGTGCGGTGGGGTCGTGACGCAGCTGCAGCGTGATCTCACCGCGCAGCAAGGCGCGGCTGGTCGGCGTCAGAACGAGTGCGCCATAGCGCTCCATATCGGCGTGCAGGTAGCCGCGCGCGAGCAGCTGGCGAAGTACCGAGCGCCACTGCGCGTCTGAAAAGTGCGCGCCGATGCCGAACGTGCTGAGCGATTGATGGCCGTTGCTGCGCGCCTTCTCGGTGTCCTTGCCGCGCAGCACATCGATGACGTGGCCGGCGCCGAATCGCGCGCCGGTGCGAACGATGCACGACAACAACTTCTGCGCATCCACCGTGGCATCCCAGGTGCCCGGTGGCATCAGGCAGATGTCGCAGTTGCCGCAGTCTGCGGTGCGCTCCTCACCGAAATAGGCGAGCAAGGACCGCCGTCGGCATTGGGTGGCCTCGCACCAACCGAGCAGCGCGTCGAGTTTGTGGCGTTCGATGCGTTTGAAGTGCTCGTCTGCATCGGATTGATCGGCCATCCGCGACAGGCGCACCACATCGGCCAGGCCGTAGATCATGAACGCTTCGGCGGCTTCGTCGTCGCGACCCGCGCGCCCGGTCTCCTGGTAATACGCCTCCATGCTCTTCGGCAGGTCCATGTGTGCAACGAAGCGCACGTCGGGCTTATCGATGCCCATGCCGAATGCGATGGTGGCGACGACGACCACGCCGTCGTCGCGCAGGAACCGGTCCTGATGCGCGGCGCGCTCGTGTGCGGAAAGGCCCGCATGGTAGGCCAGCGCATCGAATCCCTGTTCGCGCAGCCACGCTGCGGTCGCATCCACACTGCGGCGGGACAGGCAGTAGACGATGCCGGCATCGTGGCGATGCGCGCTCAAGAATTCCAGCAGCTGACGCCGCGCGTCGGTCTTGATCGCCACGCGGTAGCGGATGTTGGGCCGGTCGAAGCCGCTGATGAAGCGCAGCGGGGTGGTGAGCGCGAGCCGATGGATGATTTCATCACGCGTGCGTGGATCTGCCGTTGCCGTGAGCGCCATGCGCGGCACGCCTGGAAAATGCTCGCGCAGGATGTCGAGGCCGAGATAGTCCTGACGGAAATCGTGGCCCCACTGAGACACACAATGGGCTTCATCGATGGCGATCAACGCAATGCGACAGCGCTGCAGATGCGCGAGCGTCTGCGGCTGAAGCAGGCGCTCAGGGGCGACGTACAACAGCTCGAGTTCGCCGCTGGCCACTGCCTGCGACACGCGCTGCTGCGTGGCGAAATCCTGCGTGGAATTGAGATAGGCGGCGCGGATACCGAGCTGCTCCAGCGCTGTCACCTGATCGCGCATCAATGCAATCAGGGGTGAGACGACGATTGCGGTGCCGTCCCGTACGAGGCCAGGCAGTTGATAGCACAGTGATTTCCCGCCACCGGTGGGCATCAATACCAGCGTGTCGAGGCCGGCCAGCGCCGCCTCGATCACCTGAAGTTGTTGGCCCTTGAAGTCGGCGAAGCCGTAGGTGTCGGTGAGTAGTTTGCGCGCACGTTCGATCATCCGCGCATGATACCCATCGGCAGCCGATGGGTGTGCGCTGCGTGAACTCGAGCGAAATGCGGTGCTGTTACCGAAACAATGTCTGCCAGGCAGCGCAGGCGGTTGCCTGGCAGACGGCGGCCGGGATCAGTGTGTTACGTGTTCCGCCGCTTCGTCGTTGTGCGATAGATCCAGCGCAAGCTTCGGCAGTGTCGTCTTCAGCTCATCGGCCGACAGTCGCGATTCGACCTTCGTGGATCGGGTGACCGTGCCGCGCTTGGCGAGCAGCGTGGACGTGCGGTTATCGAACATCCAGGTGCAGTAGCGGCGTCCATTGGGTTTGAACCAGATGCCCTTGAGCTGGTCGGGGTGATCGGAAGTGAACTGGTGTGCCATCGTGGCCCTCGCGGTGTTGCAGGTGAGTGAAAACCGCGCATTGTAGGGAGCCGCGCCTGCGCCCGCCGAACTCTCGCGTGGCCGCGCGACGCCGCTCTCGCGTCCGGCGTGATCCACATCACGTCGGGCCTGATCGGCGCTGGTTTGGCCTTTGCGGTGACGTGCGCCTATGATCGTGGCAGTTGAACTGCAGCGTCACAAAATCACCCTGGGAGGAACGCACCATGGCAAAACCAAGCTACATCGGCGTGTTGAATGCGATCGCGAATGCGGAAGCGGTGGGCCACAGAATTTTCAAGAAGTGGGCCAAGGTGACGAGCTGCGACGCCATTCGCGGCACGCTGCAGATGGTGGCCATCCGCGAAGCGGAGCATTCGCTGGCGTTCGAGAAACGCTTGTGCGAACTGGGCTATGGGCTCAAGCCCAAGGAATTTCCGGAGCTCGAAAAGTCGGTGAAGGTGGCGAAATCGGATCGCAGCGATATCGAAAAATTCGAACAACTGGGTTACGGCGATCGCGAGCGTCGTCGCGATGATGCGGAGGATGGCCTGCTCAAACTGCTGGCCAACAAGAGCATCGATCCGCAGACGGGTGCGTTGCTCGGCCGCTACATTTGCGAGGAGCGCGACAGCGCGCGGCAACTCCTGGCGGCGTATCGATCCATCAAGGAACCGTCGCAGGTGAACGATGCAACGCTGGATCAAGTGTGCGCGCAGCTCACGGCGCTGACGGAGCGCGTCGAAGCGATGACACGCCTCAAAGCGGTGCGCTGATTCTCGATGGCGGATGAAACGGCCGCCGTCCGAAGTGACGAGGAAATGGATTGGGCCGCGGTGGCGGCCTACCTTGCGCAGCACGTCGAGCAAGCGCGCGGCCCCATGCGCGTGCGTCAATTCCCCGGGGGCAGTGCCAATCTGACTTACCTGCTCGCGTTTGGTGACGCTGAATTCGTGCTGCGCCGTCCGCCACTGGGACCCGTGGCACCGGGTGCGCACGACATGGCGCGTGAACATAAAGTTCTGTCGCGTCTGTACACGGCATTTGCACCGGCGCCGCGCTGTTATCACCTGTGCAGCGACACGTCGGTGATCGGCGCGCAATTCATCATCATCGAACGGCGCACGGGGGAGGTCATTCGCGATTACTATCCCGCGTCAATGCTCCACCATGAACGCCTCGCGCAGCGCACCAGCTTCGCGTTGATTGATGCGATGGCGGAGCTGCACAACGTGGCACCGGCCGCATGCGGACTCCAGGATCTCGGTAAGACCGATGGATTCGTGCAGCGACAGGTCGAGGGCTGGGCGCAACGCTGGGAACTGGCGAAAGACAAGGACGTGCCGCAATTCTACGAAGTGCTGCGGCGCCTGCGCCGCGCGCAGCCGCAGCCGCAGCGCGCGAGCATCGTCCACAACGACCTCAAGATTGATAACTGCCAGTTCGATCCGACCCAGCCTGATCGTGTGAAGTCGATCTTCGACTGGGATATGGCCACGCTGGGCGATCCGCTGATCGATCTCGGTACGCTGCGCGGTTACTGGAGCGATGCGACGGATCCTGCGCCCCGTGGCGCGCGTCCAGCGGGTGCGGATGACGATTTCCCCACGCGCGATGCGTTGACGCAGCGATATGCGCAGCGCACCGGCATGGCGCTGCAGGCCATCGAATGGTACGAGGCGTTCGCGTTGTGGAAAACCGCGGCGGTTGTGCAGCAGATCTACATTCGCTATGCGCGTGGTCAGACACGGGATGCGCGTTTTGCCACCATCGCAGAGCGCGTGCCGGCGCTGCTTGGCGCGGCGCTCGCGCTGCAGTTCTGAAAGCTTTGGGCGCCTCGAGAGGGCAACATCCATGCACGAATCGATGAACGAACTGGGGTTCTACACGCTGGCCGGAGCGCCGAGGTCGCCGCGCGATCTCGTCGATGAGGTGCAGACCGCCGAAGCGTTGGGGATCGGCGCCTGCTTCATCTCGGAGCGCTTCAACATCAAGGAAGCCGCGACGTTGTCGGGTGCGGTCGGCGCCGTGTCGAAGCGCATCGGCATCGCAACTGCAGCGACGAATCAGAATACCCGGCATCCCATCGTGACGGCGGCGTATGCATCGACCATGCATTTCCTGACGGGCGGGCGCTTTGCGCTGGGACTGGGGCGCGGCATCGACATGATGTTCGACGCCTTCGCTCTGCCGCGTATCACCACTGCGCAACTGGAAGACTTCGCGCAGCTGATGCGTCGCCTGTGGCGCGGCGAAACGGTGCTTGGCCACCATGGCCCGGCAGGGCAGTGGCCCATGCTGCGCCTGGACCCGGCGTTCGATGAAGCGATCCCGTTGCTGTTGACGGCATTCGGCCCGAACTCGCTCGCTCTGGGCGGGCGGGCCTTTGACGCTGTTGTGCTGCACACGTTCTTCACCGATGAAACCACGCAGCGCTGCGTGCGCACGGTCAAACAGGCGGCGGAGCGGGCTGGTCGTGATCCGGCGACAGTGCGTGTGTGGTCGTGCTTTGCGACGATCGGTGATCACCTGCCGCATGCCGTGCGCCTGAAGAAGACCGTTGGGCGGATGGCCACCTACCTGCAGGCGTACGGTGATCTGATGGTGAAAACGAATCGATGGGATCCAAACGTGTTGCAGCGCTTCAGAGCCGATCCGCTGATCGCCACGTTTCAAGGCGCGATCGATCAGCGCGCCACGACGCAGCAGTTGGAGCGGATTGGTGAACTCATCCCGGCGGACTGGCTCGCCCCGTCGGCGAGCGGTCCGACTGCCCAGTGTGTGGAGGCCATCCGCGCGCAATTCGATCTGGGTGTGGACGGCGTCATCCTGCACGGCGCGTCGCCGGCGGATCTCGCGCCCATCGTCGAGGCCTATCGTGCGCTGCGCGAACCGCTGCGCTTCGCGCATCTGCCGCCGAATCCGGCGGGGCAGCCCAACGTCTGAAGGTCCCACCGGCGGCCGCGTATTGCTGCGTGGCATACTCAGGTCATGTTGAGCGTCATCACCGTGCTGCGTCTGCTGGCCGCATCTCAAGTGATCTTGAGTTCGCTCGCATTGGCCACTTCAGACAACCCACCGCGGGTGCGCTGGCTCGGTGCTGCACTCGGACTCGGTGTTGTGGGGTATCTCGCGGCGCCGATCGTCCTCCTCGGTGATTCATCTGCGCCATTTAGGGTGTTGGTGTTTGCCGCCGAGTGCATTCCCCTGTTGCTGTTCGCGTTTGCCTGGACCGTGTTCGAGGACGCGCCGCGATGGTCGAAGTCGATGGCAGTGGCGGGGTGTATCTATCTGTTGGTCGCCGCGTGGATGACTGCGGATCGCTCGTCAGTCGCCGCGCTGCCTTATGCGATGCAGGTGGCGAAGCTCGGCTTTGCCTTGGGTGCGATCTACATGATCTGGCGAGGTCGCGAGGAAGACCTCGTCGAGGCGCGTCTTTCGTTGCGCCCGCTGTTCATGGCGGCGCTCGCGGTTGCGGTCATCATCGTGATCAGCGTGGAACTGATCTCGCGCTGGCGCGTGCCTGTCCTCATCGAACTCGTGGGCATGGCCCTCATCCTGCTGCTTTCATTCGCCATTAACCTTGCGTTCCTGAAACGCAATCCAGGCTTCGCGCTGATGGCGCCACGCGTCGAACAGATACCGGCGCAACAGCCGGCAGATCCATTGCTCACAGAATTGCTGCGACTCATGACGCAGCAGCGCTTGTATGCCGAACACGGCCTGCGCATCGGTGACCTCGCGCGGCGCCTCAACGTGCCTGAACATCAGCTGCGCCGGGCGATCAATCGCCAGCTCGGCCATCGCAACTTCAGCCAGTTCGTCAATGGCTACCGCCTGGAGGAAGCGGCGCGGCGGCTGTGCAGTGAACCGCGCACGCCCGTCTTGACCCTGGCGCTCGATGTGGGATTTCGCTCCATGTCGTCCTTCAACACCGCGTTTCGTGCGCAGTATGACGCCGCACCCACCGCGTATCGCGCCAAGGCGCTATCGGTATCCTGAAGAATCGACCGGATTTCGAAATCCGGTCGAAGTCGTGAGTTTTCCGGGCGCATCGTGATTGTATGGCGCCGTGTAATGCATCACCGATGCACTACGGAGACTCCGATGAACCATCTCGAAACCCGAACGCGCCGCGCTGATCTGGACTGGTTGCGCGTCATTGCTTTTGGCGTGCTCATCTACTTTCACGTTGCCATTGTGTTCATCCCCGATGGGCTGCCTTTGATCCAGAACGCGCAGACGAGTCCCGTGCTGCAGATTCTGGTCGGTTTTCTGCACGAGTTTCGGCTGTCGCTGCTGTTTCTGGTGTCAGGGGCCGGGGTCTATTTCGCGTTGCGCCGCAGGGATCGTTCGGCATTCCTGCGCGAGCGCGCCCGACGCCTGCTGGTGCCGCTGCTGTTCGGCGTGCTGGTGGTCGTGCCGCCCATGGTCTATCTCGAGAAGCGATTCATCGGCGCAATCGACACGACGTTCTTCGCGTTCTATCCGCAGGTCTTTTCGACCGGTGTCTATCCAGCGGGGAACTTGAGCTGGCATCACTACTGGTTCATTGCGTACCTGTATCTGTTCTGCCTGCTCGGCTGGCCGCTCCTCAAGTGGCTGAAGGGCGCGCGGGGTGCAAGCTGTCTCGCCTGGGTCACCGAGCGCATGCGACGTGGCGGCGGACTGTATCTGGCGATCGTGCCGCTCGCAGTGGTCGAAATTGCTTTGCGCGCCTTCTTCCCAGGGTTTCGCGACCTGATTCACGACTGGGCGAGCTTTGCCAATTGGTTTCTCATCTTCACTGCCGGCTTCATCTTCGCGATGAACGAGGTGCTGCTGGAGCGTGCGTGTGCGTTGCGGCGGGTTTCGCTCGCGTTGGGTGTTGGCGCAACCGCGCTGCTGTTCGATCAGTTCTGGTCGTGGTCCGCGAGCGGCTTCACGCCGGTGCAGGATGGTGCGGTCACCGTGGTCGAATACGTCGGGTTCGCGGTTTTGCGCACCGTCAATGCATGGGCGTGGCTATTGGTGTGTCTGGGTTATGCCGGGCGGTATCTGCGGCGCGGCAATCGCGTCCTCACCTACCTGAATGAGGCCGTCTATCCGTTCTTCTGTCTACATCTGACGGCCATTGTGGCAATCGCGTACGTGATCGTGCCGTTGGATTGGCCTGTCATGCCGAAGTACTTTGTCATTGCGGGCGCCACGACAGTTGTAATTGTCGTGCTGTATGAATGCGTCCGGCGCATCGGTTGGCTGCGCCCACTGCTGGGACTCAAGCCATTGCCACAGGTCAATGTCCGCCATTGCGGTGAGTTGGCCCCGGCAACTGCGCCGCGCGATGAGTGAGCTGTCGTCTGATTCAATCCCCGGCAACCCGGATCATGCGCTTGCCGCGATTATCGCCGGCGAGCAGACCGACCAGCCCCGCGGGCGCCTGATCCAGGCCGTTGATGATGTCCTCGGCCACTTTGATTTTTCCGGCGGCGGTCCAAGCCGCCAGATCCGCCTCGGCCTGGGGCAGCATTTCGGCATAGTCCATGACGATGAAGCCCTGCATCTTCAGACGCTTGGTGACTAACAAGCCCGGTACGCCGCGCGGTCCACTGGCCGGATTGGCGGTGTCGTATTGCGATACCACCCCGCAGCACACGATTCGGCCGTTCAGATTCATCCGCGACAGTGCTGCTTCCAGGATCGGGCCACCGGTGTTGTCGAAGTACACATCGATTCCGCTGGGGCACGCCGCCTTGAGCGCGACATAGACATTGCCCGCGCGATGATCGATGGCGTCATCGAGGCCCAGTTCGTCGACGAGCCAGCGGCATTTCTGCGCACCACCGGCAATGCCGACCACGCGCGCGCCTTTGATTTTTGCGATCTGCGCCGCGATGGATCCGGTGCCACCGCCGGCCGCTGATACCACCACCGTCTCGCCGGGCTGTGGGTTGCCGATGTCGAGCAACCCACAGTACGCCGTCTTACCTGTGACGCCCAGGACACTCATCAGATGGCTCAGCGGCTCGCGGCGTTGCCGTTTGCGCAGATACGCGGGCTTTGCCACGAAATATTGTTGCCAGCCGCCGTCGCCTTCGACGAGTTCGCCCGGTTTGAATTTGATGTCGTTCGACGCCACGACTTCGGCGAGCGTAAATCCGGGCATCACCGTGCCGGCATGCACCTCGCCGCGATAAGTGGGCCCCTGCATCCAGGCACGGTTGGCGGGGTCCAGCGACAGCAGCAGCGTGCGGCACAGCACCTCACCCGGGCCGGCCTGGGGCAGCGGTCCTGAGCGTGTCGTAAAGCAGTCCACGGTGAGTTTGCCGGCTGGTTTACGCTCCAGCACGATTTGTCGGTTCAGTGTCATGTGTTTTCCGTAGGGTGGGGCCGAGCCGGGCTATGCGCGCTGCCACTGCAACAGCGTGAAGCCGCCGTCGCTGTGGTGTTCGAATACGCCGCTCACGGCGGCGCCAATGGTCACATCATGGTGTGGATCTCCCAGCAGATTGCCGACCAGGCGCACATCATCTGCGTGCGGCAACTGCACCAGTACAACCAGGTAGGCACCTTGCGCCTGCAACGCGGGATGGACGGGATGCCAGATACGCTCATAACTGTAGATGATGCCGCGCGCGGCGGTGGCTTCGAAGCCCAGATCGAAACTGAGACAGCGATGGCAGATCCACTCCGGGCCCCACTGCCAGCGCTGACACGAATTGCAGCGCTGCAGCAACAACTGTTCCTCGCGCAGGCCCGCCCAGAATGGTGCATCGAGACCATCCAGCGCAGGGGCGGGTGCCGGCAATCCGGGGTTGAGGTACGGCGCGGTCACAGCGCTGCCTGCGCGCCGAAGATGCACGCGCTCACGGGGGTGACCATCGGTCCCGAAATCACCATCGAAACCTCGGCGCCCGGCACCTGGCTGGTGGACGCACCCCGGATCTGTCGCACGGCTTCGATGTTGAGACCCAGACCGTGCATGTAGCACTCGGCGAGATTGCCGCCGCTGGTGTTGAGGGGCAGTGTCCCGCGCGGTGCCAGGAAGTTCTCCGTCTGAAAGTATTCGTTCACCGCATCGGGTGCGCAGAAGCCGTGCTCGACGATGCTCATCAGCACGCCGCCTGTGAAGTTTTCATAGCTTTGCAGCACATCGACGTCGGCGGGTGTCAGGCCAGCCATCTCGAACAGCCGCGGCGCCAGCGTCTTGAACGTGGAGGTGGCGTAGTCCGGTGTGTTGTGCACCGGCGCACCGGCGCGATAGTGACTTCCCGAAACGGCTGACAGCAGATAGCACGGCGGATGCGGAAAGTCGCGTGCCCGTTCGGCACTGACCAGCACCATGGCGGCAGCGCCATCGTTCTCCAGGCAGCAGTCATATAGATGGAACGGCTCGACGATCCAGCGTGATGCGTCGTAGGTGGCCGCATCGAGCGGTCGACCGCACATCACGGCACGCGGATTGGCCTGCGCATGGGTGTAGCTGGCCAGCGAGATGGCCCGCAGCGCGGCCTGCCCGACGCCGTGTTCGGTCATGAAGCGCTGCACTTTCATGGCGAACATCTGCGCCGGCGACATCAGCCCGTAGGGAATGGTGTGGGCGAATTCGCCGCTGATCCTGCTGCTGCGCGCGCCCTGGCCGAAACGACCGAACTGGCCCTGGGCGAGGGCCCGAAATACCACCACACATTCGGCCATGGCATACTACTTTTTCTTTTCCAACTCATCAATTTTATCTATTACCATCTGTGCGAAGTTTGGTTTTAAAACTCTGCCCCAGGATTGATTCAAAAACCACTTCTTAAACGCTTTAAGTTTTGATGGCTTAACCCTTTCCTTTACGGTTGTGTTTGGTTTAAGATAGTTCTGTCTTGGCTCTACAATCTTTCCACTTTTTGCGGAACGATAAATGTACTTGGGTTTCTTCTTCTCTTTAGTTGCCATTTTTATTTAGTTTGATTTTTAAATACGATTATTCTTCTACTTAGTTCAGTTGTAGAGAATCTTTCGTGGAA
>JAQBCT010000357.1:0-27993 GCA_032124855.1 Gammaproteobacteria bacterium | reverse complement strand
CGGCGCCCGGATTGCGGCCGACGATGTCGCGTGCGAACAGCATCAGCAGTTTGTCCGGCCACACGATTTCGCCGCGTTCTGTAACGACACCAATGCGATCGCCGTCGCCGTCGAATGCGAGCCCGAGGTCTGCGCGCTCGGCCTTCACCACCGTGATTAGATCTGCCATGTTGGCGGGGTCTGCGGGGTCAGGATGGTGGTTCGGAAAATTGCCATCGACGTCGCAGTACAGCGGCACCACTTCGCAGCCGAGCTCGGTGATCAGACGGGGCACCACGTGCCCGGCGACGCCATTCCCGCAATCGACGACGACTTTAAGCGGTTGAGCAACCGCCACGTCATTGAGAATGCGGTCGAGGTAGTGATCAACGATTTCGATCTCGTCGAATTCGCCCGCCCCTTCGCTGAGCTGGTTTTTCAGGATGCGTTCTCGCAGGCGCTGGATTCGCTCCTCGGCCAGCGTTTCGCCTGCGATCATCATCTTCAGCCCATTGTAGTCGGGCGGGTTGTGTGACCCTGTGATCATGATGCCCGTGCTCGTATCGAGGGCGTGGGTCGCGTAGTAGAGCAGTGGTGTCGGTACCTCGCCCACGTCGGTCACGTCGATGCCGCCCTCGGTCAGGCCGCGCGCCAAGGACTTCTTCAACGCCGGGCTCGACAGCCTTGCGTCGCAGGCAATCACGGCGCGCGCCTGTTTGTATTCGCGCGCCTCGGCGGCGAAGGCGCGGCCGATCCAGTACACGACATCCTCGGTGAGATTGCTCGTGACGATCCCGCGGATGTCGTAGGCGCGAAATATGTGTGCGTCGAGCACGAGGCCCATATCTACAGGCGAGACATCTTCAGAAACCTCGATGCCGAAGTTGTCGTGCTTGTCGTCGCTGCCGCGGACATCGAGAAAATCCTCCTCGTCGACGTCGGCATCCTGGAGCGCCTCGGGCGGGCCGGCTGGCTTTGGTGCCGGTGCCGCTCTCTTCGCGGCGCTGCCCTTTACCTGCACCTTGCCCCGGCCGGGCGGCGGCGCGCTGTTCTGCGGCGCGACGCGTTGCGTGGATCCACTTGCAGCAACCGCGATCTGCTGGAACAGTTCGAGCGAATACCGATCGATGTTGCCGCCGCGGCCGCGCGCCGTTCGATTCACGTAGTCCAACAGAGTTGCGCCGTCGCGCTCCAAATCTCGGAACAGGCGTGAATAGCCCAGGTAAATGCCAGCGAGTATCAACGCCAACGCCACAGCAAATGGCGTCCACATTCCCAGCGCGCTGGTGACATCGCGCGCGGCTGCGTTGTTTGGCGCGAACACCAACGTCCAGGTTGGTGAATTCAGGGGAATACGCACGGGCACGAGGGATGCAGTGGGGTCGTCGCCGTACTGCACCGCGGCATACGCCGAAGCACCGGAGAATTGTTGCTCAACCGTGACCCGTCCGATGTCCTGCGGCAGCAGTTGTAGCGGCGTGAGGAAGTAGTCCATCGACAGCGCAGCAAACAGCACGCCCAAAACCTTGCCGTGTTCGGTGATTGGCGCCGCTACGTAGAGCATCGGACGCTGATTGACCTGCGAGGCTTCCGGTGCAGCGTACTCTTCGGTTTCAGCGCGCTTGATCATGGACAGCGCCGCAAATGAGATCGGTGTCTGCGCGCTGAGGTCCACTTCAGCGGCGCCCTTCGGGACGATGTCCACGCGCAGCGCATCGGCGATGAGTTGCGTCAGCCGTTCGTTCTGCGTTGCGAGCACCACCTTGTCATAGCTCGTCAGCGCGTCGATGGTCTCGCGCGCGGCGGCGGCATCGGTCATCTCGCGACGCAGCGCCGCCAGTCGAACGTTGAAGAAGGTGGCGTAGGTTTCGGCCTGTGCCGCGTGCATTGATTCGCGGTGCTCTGCATTGGCTGGTTGTATCAGCGTGGTCCACACCAGCAGGCTTGCTACCAGCAGTCCTCCCAGCGCGATGGTGATCGCCAGCGTCGGATACGACCACAAGCCCAGCTTCGAGCGCAAGCGTCTCGGCTTTCGGGCGGGCGCAGTGAGCGCCCCAGCGTCTTGTTCGGTGTTGTCGTTCGTCACGATTGTGCAATCTTCCCCTTGGCGTGCGGATGTTAGTGTGCAGGCGCGGTGGCTGGCTAGCCGACGTTCTGATCGACGGCACCGCCCGTCGTCCGCTTTGCCTGGAACGCGGCAGTGATGAGCAGCATGAGCGCGCGCGAGATTTCGGCTTTCGCAGCCACGCCAAGATGCTCTTCGCCGTTGCGAGTGACCACCGTCACTGCGTTGTCGTCACTGTTGAATCCGATGCGCGAGTCGGAAACATCGTTGAGCACGATCATGTCCAATCCCTTGCGGATGAGTTTGCCGCGTGCCCGCGCGACGTTGGCGAGGGTTTCCGCGGCAAAGCCCACAACGAACGGCGCGACCGCCAGCCGGGCCACCGCCGCGATGATGTCGGGGTTTTGCTCCAGCTGAAGCGACAATCCCGCATCGCCTTCCTTCTTGATCTTATTCACTTCGGCGTGCACCGGTCGGTAGTCCGCGACCGCCGCAACACCGATGAATATGTCGCAGCCCGCGACGTGGGCCTGCACTGCGGCGTGCATCTGTTGCGCACTGCTGACGTCGACGCGTTGCACGCCGGCGGGCGTGGGCAGGTTCACCGGACCCGTTATCAATGTGACGCTCGCGCCGGCATCGCGGGCCGCGGCCGCCATGGCGAAGCCCTGTTTTCCGGAGCTGTGGTTGCTGATGTAGCGCACCGGGTCGATGGCCTCGCGCGTCGGTCCGGCCGTCAGCACAACCCGGCGGCCCGTGAGAACGCCCGTCCCGAACAGGCCAACGACTCGATCACGCAGCGCATCCGGCTCGAGCATTCGGCCGGGACCAAATTCACCACAAGCCTGCGCGCCATCGCCCGGGCCCCACACGGCGATGCCGTCTGCTGAGAGTTGGGCCACGTTGCGCCGGGTTGTCGTGTGCTGCCACATCTGCTGATTCATCGCGGGCGCCAGCGCCACCGGCGCCGTGGTGGCCAGGCAGATCGTGGTGAGCAGATCGTCCGCCATGCCGTGTGCGAGGCGGGCCATGCAGTGGGCCGTTGCGGGTGCAATGAGGACGCAATGGGCCCAGCGCGCCAGTTCGATATGACCCATGGCGGCGGTGGCGCCTTCATCCCATAGATCGTCGTGGATGGGGCGGCCGGTGACTGCCTGCAACGTCGTTGCGGTGACGAACCGGTGGGCGGCGCGGGTCATGACCACCGTGACAGTGGCGCCTTCGCCGGTGAGTTGTCGCACAAGCTCAGGCGTCTTGTAGGCGGCGATCCCGCCCGTAATTCCCAATACGATGTTCTTGCCGGCGAGCCTCACTGCGGACATCCGTAGAAGCGGTGCGCGCAAGATACCACTAGGTAGTAGCGCGCACTAACCGACCTGCTCACGAATTACGGGAGAATCCATGACCATCAAGGACTGGCCGGTGGGTGAGCGTCCGCGCGAACGGCTACTGAATTGTGGCGCCGATGGTTTGTCCGACGCGGAACTGCTGGCCGTGGTGTTGCGTTCGGGCGAAGGGCCCCGCGACGCCGTCCAGCTGGCGCGCGACCTGCTCGGCGAGTATCGCTCGTTGCGTGCTCTGCTCGATGCGCCCACGTCGCAGGTCATGCAACGCCCCGGTATGGGGCCAACCAAAGCCGCGACGCTGGCGGCTACCGTGGCGCTGGCGCAACGCTATCTCGCCTGCGCCATGGAACAGCGCCAGGTATTTGGCGCATCGGCTGACGTACGACGCTATCTGCGCCATCGCCTGGGCGGCCGGCCGCGAGAGGTGTTCGCGGCCCTGTTTCTGGACGCCCAGCACCGATTGATCGCCTATCGGGAGATTTTCCTGGGCACCATTGATAGTGCCGCCGTGCATCCGCGCGAGGTGCTGCGTGAAACACTCGCGCTGAATGCCGCGGCGGTCATCTTTGCCCACAACCACCCTTCCGGAATTGCCGAACCCAGCCCAAGCGACCTGCGCATAACGCAACGCCTTCGGCAGGCGCTTCAGTTGATCGACGTGCGCGTCCTCGATCATGTGGTTGTGAGCGCCGTCGACGCGGTTTCGATGGCCGAGCGCGGCTTGCTGTAAGGGGGGCGCTCTGATATAAACGCGCCTCTTTTTTTCCCGGTGTAGGCCCAAACGCCATGACTCAAGTGTGCCAGGTGACCGGCAAGCGCCCCATAAGCGGCAATAATGTGTCGCATGCGAAGAACCGCACCCGCCGTCGCTTCGAACCCAATCTTCACTACCACCGCTTTTGGGTGGATGGCGAGAAGCGCTACGTGCGCCTGCGTGTGTCGGCGGCCGGGATGCGTGTGATCGATAAGCAGGGTATAGACGTGGTGATTGCGAAGCTGCGCAAGCGCGGCGAGAAGGTATAGACGATGCGCGACAAAATAAAATTGGTCTCCAGCGCGGGTACGGGTCACTACTACACGACCGACAAGAACAAGCGCACGATGACCGAAAAGCTCGAACTGAAGAAGTACGATCCCGTCGTTCGCAAGCACGTCATCTATAAAGAAGCCAAGATCAAGTAGCGCCTTTGCAGTCGCGTCAGGCGGTCTCGCCCGGCGCGTCACTGGCCAAGCATAGATTTCCCCAGACATCTATCGTCGCGCGCCATTGTGCATCGATGAAAGTGGTGGTCATCGTTTCCAGGACCAGTGCGGGGCCGTCGATCGACTGTCCTGCAGCCAACTCCTCCCGCATATAGAGCGTCACATCGCTCCCACCGGCGCTGCGCACAGTTGCGCGCGGTGCGGCGGCTGCGCGTGCCGATAGCAGCGGCAGTTCGACCGGCGGTTGGGGTGCGCCGAGTGCGCAGCGCAGGTTGACCAGCTCGATGGGCAGTTCGAATGCGTGACCATAGCGAGCTTGGTGGCTTGCATGAAACTGGCGCGTTGCGTCAGCGATGTCCACGTACGGCACGGTCAACGTGAAGCTCTGGCCGCGGTAGCGCAGATCCACGAGATGGCTTTCTTTAATGCGCTCCGGCGCGACACCGTCTGCTGCGAGCTCGGCCCGCCCTGCGGCTGCGATTGATTCGAAACGCAATGCCAGATCTGCGGTGCTCAACGAAGCGAAATCGCGGTTGATCGTATTGACCAGTTGCCGCCCACGATCGGCCACCAACATCCCGAGCGCGGAGAACACGCCGCTGCGCAACGGCACCACGATGTTGCGAATCTGCAGTGCGTGCGCGAGGGCGCAGACATGCAAGCCGCCTGCTCCGCCGAAACAGACGAGCGTGAAGTGCCGCGGGTCGTGGCCACGCTCCAGCGAGATCACACGTAATGCTTGCGCCATATTCTGATTGGCAATCCCGACGATGCCCTCGGCAACGCGTTCTACCGAAACGCCCAGCGATTGCGCGATGCGCTGCAGTGCGGCGCGCGCGCGATCGAGGCTCAAAACGATGGTGCCGCCGAGACGTTGTGATGGGGGTATACGCCCCAGCACGAGGTTGGCATCTGTGACAGTCGGTTCGATCCCGCCCGCGTCGTAGCAGGCTGGACCCGGACTGGCACCGGCCGACTGCGGTCCAACATGCAATGCCCCGGCGCTGTCCAGATACGCGATCGAGCCGCCGCCGGAACCTATGGTGTGAATGTCCGCCATCGGCACCGCGACGGGGTACGGGCCGATGCTGCCTTCGTCAGTCAACGCCGCTTGGCCGCGGATCAGCGCGACGTCGGTGGAGGTGCCACCCATATCGAATGTCAACAGATCGCGTTGCCCAATCGTAGCGCCTAGGTGCGCCGCGGCCTTCAATCCGCCTGCCGGACCGGACAGCAACAGATTGACGGCGCGCAGGCTGGCCGCCTCCGCGGCAATGATGTCGCCTGAGGACTGCATCACGCCCAATCGCGCGGGTGCGATGGCGAGCTTCAGGCGCGTCAGATATCGCTCGACCACCGGGCCCAGCCAGGCATTGAGCCACGTAGCCATGCCGCGCTCGTACTCCTTGTACTGCGGCAGCACGAACGACGAACGACTGATGAATGCGAGATCTGCCAACGCCGCTTCGATGGCGCGCTCGTGGCGGTCATCGACATAGCTGTAGAGCAGATTGATGGCGATTGCTTGTGGCCGCAGCGCGAGTACGGCGCGACGCAACTCGTGGAGATCGTCGTCAGTGAGTGGCTCGATGATCGCTCCGTCGGGGCCGATCCGCCCGCCGGTTCCCAGCAGCAACTCGGCGGGCACCGGATCGACATGCGCCTGTGGCGTCAAGCTGTACAGACCCACACGCGCCTGGCGGCCAAGGCGCAACACGTCGGTGAAACCGCGATTGGTGATATATGCGGTGCGCACGCCGGTACCCTGAAGCGCCGCGTTGGTGGCAATGGTGCTGCCGTGGATCACCGTCAGTGCGCCTGAATGCACCGCATCGCGCAGTCCAAGATCGGCGATGCCCTGCAGAATGGCGCGCGAAGGATCATCGGGCGTCGACAGCACTTTATGTAGTTGCAAGTCGGCGCCATCGAACAGCACAAAGTCGGTGAAAGTGCCACCGGTGTCGACGCCAAGTAACATCGGGGTTGGGTGTGGTTGCGTTGTCCAACGGAAGCCGGATTGTAAGCGGATGCCAGAACTGCCAGAAGTCGAAACAACCTGTCGCGGGGTGGCGCCTTCCGTAGCCGGGCGACGCATCACCGGCTGGCAGCTGCGCGAGCGTCGCCTGCGCTGGCCAGTCGTGTTGCCGGCCGCGTTGCGGGGCCAAACCGTGGAACGCGTCTTCCGGCGTGCGAAATATCTGGTCATTGGCGTTGCGCAAGGCAGCGTCATCGTGCACCTGGGCATGTCCGGCAGCTTGCGTGTCGTAGGCATCGGGTCGTCGGCGGGGCGGCACGATCATGTCGATCTCGAATTCGACGACGTGCTCGCGCTGCGGCTCACTGACCCGCGCCGCTTCGGCAGCATTCATTACCACCCCGGCGACTGGGCGACGCACTGGCTGTTGCGCGACCTCGGTGTCGAACCGCTTTCCGCGGAATTTGACGGGGCCTACCTGTTTCGCCACGCCAGTGGACGTCGTGTTGCCGTCAAGCAGTTGCTGATGGATGCGCGCATTGTGGTGGGTGTCGGCAATATCTACGCGAATGAGGCCCTGTTTCGCGCCGGCATTCGCCCGCGTGTTGCGGCCGGCAGACTAACCCGTGCCCGCTGCGATGCGTTGGCGCTCGCCGTCCGCGAGATCCTCACGGCCGCCATTGCTGACGGCGGCACCACGCTGCGCGATTTTGTCAACGGCGAGGGTCGTCCGGGGTATTTCGGGCAGGCGCTGCAGGTATACGGCCGCGACGGCGAACCCTGCTACCAGTGCGCTGGCACGCTCAAAGGTGTGCGCCTGGGCCAGCGTGCCACCGTCTACTGCCCGAAGTGCCAACGGTAGCGCGAATTTTTCGCCGAGGTGATGGTAGAGTTGGCGCGGCCAAATGGCCTTGGGAGCAGTCATGATGCATAAACTCATTCGATCTCGCGCGGTGATCGCGCTGGTGTGTGCGGCGATGAGCGCGCCGGCGTTTGCGGCGCCGGAAAGCCAACCTGCCGATGGTGCGATGGTGCTGGATCTGGTGGTTGCGCGGCCCCTGGGTGCAGCGCGAACCGTGCTGGGGGCGGCCGTGTTTGTGGTGAGCCTGCCGTTCACCGCGCTTGGCGGGGGCGTCGGCGATGCTGCCGATACACTCGTTATCGGACCGGCCAAGGAAACGTTCGTGCGATGCCTGGGCTGCACCTCGTCGTCGCGCCCCTCTTCCAGCGCTCGCTGATTCAGCCGTTTGCGTTTGAGGCCGGCCGCCGCGCCTGCCGGCTCAATCCTGGGTGCGTGAGTTGGCTCAGGCGCGTTGGGCGCGCAGCGCTTCGGCGACGATCGGATCCACGAATTTCGCCACATCCCCGCCTAGCATCGCGATCTCGCGGACCAGGGTGGAGGAGATGAACGAACAGTTCTTCGACGGCAGCAGAAATACATACTCTATCGTCGGCTCGAGCGCCGTGTTCATCTCCGCCATCTGAAATTCGTATTCAAAGTCGGCCATGGTGCGCAGCCCGCGCAGAATGAAACCTGTGCCGCGCTTGTTGGCGTAATCAACCAGCAGACCATTGAACCGCTCGACGCTGACGCGGTCGCCGAGTGGCTCGAGCACGCGTTCGCACAATCGAATGCGGTCAGCGATCAGGTCGGAATTGCTCTTCTGTGCAGACGTTCCGATGGCGAGCACCACATGGTCGAACAGCGTGAGTGCGCGACGAACAAGATCCGTATGCCCGTTGGTGATCGGATTGAAGGTGCCAGGATAGATCACCGTCTTCATCGGCGCGTTCCCGTGAGCGAGGGCGCGATGGTAGCGGAAACTTGTCGACTAGCTCAAATCACGCAGCAACAGCATGAATCGCACATCGCCGGCGCGACTGGATTTGTGGATTTTCCAGTGGGTCAGATCGGGCGGCCGTTGCTCTCTCGCTTCCACGTAGAGGAGCGAGTGGTCGTGCAGGCACGTGGCCGATTGCGCGAGCGTCGCGAGACTCTCTCCCAGCAGAGCGCCATCGAACGGCGGATCAAGAAAGACGATATCCCAAGTGGTGTGAGCGTTGCGCAAGAAAGTCAGGGCCGAAGCGCGCTCGATGGTGCAATTTCTGGCATCGAGCAACGTCCGCGATTCATGTAGCGCACGCACGGTGGAGATATCGTTGTCGACGAGAGTCACGCTGGCCGCACCACGTGACAGCGCTTCAAACCCCAACGCACCCGAGCCTGCGAACAGGTCGAGGCAGGTTGCGTCCTCGAGATCGCGTGCGAGCCAGTTGAACAGCGTCCCGCGCGCTCGATTCGGCGTCGGACGCAGAGCGGCGCGGTTTGGGAATGCGAGCTTTCGCCGCCTCCACTTACCGCCGATAATGCGCACCTCGTTCAAAGCTGGCCTGCCGGGTTTAGACGTGCATCTGGAACAAAGAGGACAATTGTGGGGCAAATCGAGGTGGACACCGAGCGGGGATTCTTTCGTCGTCTGCGCAACGGGCTGGCCAAGACGCGAAGCCAGCTTTCTGCCGGCGTCGGCAATCTTTTGCTTGGCAAGAAAGAAATCGACGACGCGATGCTCGATGAGCTCGAGACGGCGTTGCTGCTTGCGGACGTCGGCGTCGAGGCTACGTCGCACATCATGGAAGCGCTCTCCGCGCGGGTGAAGCGCAAGCAGCTCAACGATTCGACCGCGCTACACAAGGCGCTGCGCACCGAACTCATCCAGCTACTGCAACCCATTGCCCACCCCCTCGTGCCGCCGGGCGATCGCCGCCCCTTTGTGATACTGGTGGTCGGCGTCAATGGGGCGGGGAAGACCACGACGATCGGCAAGCTGGCACAGCGCTTCAAATTGGCAGGTAATTCGGTCCTGCTCGCTGCAGGTGACACGTTTCGTGCCGCGGCCGTGGAACAGTTGTCCAGCTGGGGTGAGCGGCATGGCGTGGCGGTGATCTCCCAGGGCCAGGGCGCAGACAGCGCGTCAGTCATATTTGATGCGGTGCGTGCGGGTCAGGCGCGTGCCGTTGATGTGGTCATTGCAGACACTGCGGGACGACTGCAAGCCAAAGCCAACCTGATGGAAGAACTGGCGAAAATCAAACGGGTGATGGCTAAGCTCGACCCGCTGGCGCCACATGAAGTGTTGTTGGTGCTGGATGCGGGTGTTGGCCAGAATGCCCTATCGCAGGTCAGCGAGTTCGACGCGGCCGTGGGGTTGACGGGGCTTGTGGTAACGAAGCTGGATGGCACCGCCAAAGCGGGCGTGCTGTTTGCGATTGCGCAGCGCAGCCCGCTGCCCGTGTATTTCGTGGGCGTGGGCGAGGCTGTCGAAGATCTGCGGCCGTTTCAGCCGGCCGAGTTTGTCGATGCATTGTTGGCTCCGGCATGAGTCAGATCGAATTCCACAACGTCACGAAGCGTTACGACAACGGCACCGAAGCACTCAATGGCGTGTCGCTTTCCTTCGAGGAAGGCTCGATGACGTTCCTCACGGGCCACTCGGGGGCTGGCAAGAGCACCTTTCTGCGGCTGCTGTTGCGTCTGGACGTGCCGACGCGGGGTCAGATTCTGGTCAACGGTGTCAACGTCGTACAGCTGCCGGAAAGCCGGATTCCGGCGTATCGCCAGCATATGGGCGCTGTATTTCAAGACCACCATCTGTTGGCACAGCGTTCGGTCTACGACAACGTCGCGGTGCCGCTGCGCGTCACTGGGATGATCGAGCGCGATGTGGCGCGCCGGGTGCGAGCCGCGCTGTCGCGCGTCGGCTTGCTCGAAAAGGAGCGTTTGTTGCCGCGGCATCTCTCCACAGGCGAGCAGCAACGCGTGGGGATCGCGCGTGCGGTTGTGAATCGCCCACGGGTCTTGCTGGCGGATGAACCCACAGGCAATCTGGATCCTGAGTTATCACGCGACATCATGCGGTTGTTTGAACAGTTTCAGGAGGTTGGTACAACAGTGATCATCGCCAGTCACGAGCGTGAACTGATCGAGGCGATGGCCAAGCCGATCGTTGAGCTGTCGCAAGGCACACTGACGCCGCCCACGGCTGAGGAAGATGGACAAGCGCAGCTCGAAAGTCACTGATCCCTGGGCGTCGGGCGCACGCGGGGGTGTCGCGGCGTTGCGCGGACGGATGCGCCGCTGGGGCAGGGATCATCGTCGCGTCGCTGGCGAGAGTCTGCTGTATGTCAGCGCTCGGTTGGGTGCCAGTCTATTGGTGTGGCTGCTCATTGGCATTGCGTTGGCGTTGCCGGGCGGGCTGTACCTGTTGCAGACGAACCTCGTTCGCATGACACAGGGCTGGGAAGGTCGACCGGGTATCTCGGTGTACTTTCAGGCCAACGCCCAGGCGCAGTTGGCCAAAGCGTTGCGCGATGAGCTGTCTGGTGACCCCAGCATCGAGCGGGTCACCCTCGTCACAGCGGATCAGGCGCTTGCGGAATTTCAGCAGTTCGCCGGCATCAGCGACGCGCTGGCGCACCTTAGCGGGAATCCGCTGCCAGCTTCGCTGCGCATTGTGTTGCGCGATTCGGCTGAAGCAGATGCCTTCGATCTGATGGCCACCCGTCTGCGCGCTCGCACCGGCGTGGAGGAGGTCAGCATCGAAAAGACCTGGTTGCAGAGAGTCCAGGCCATGACCGGACTGGTGCGGCGACTGGGTGTGGTGTTAGCGCTCACTTTCTCTGTGGGCGCCATATTGGTTACGGCGACCTCGGTTCGGCTCGCGATCGAGTCGAGGCTGGAGGAGCTGCGGGTCATGAAGCTCGTCGGAGCCACCAATCCGTACATCCGAAGGCCGTTCTTGTACTTCGGCTTGTTCTACGGTCTTGGCGGTGGGGTGGCCGGTGCCATGCTCATCAGCGCGGTGCTGCTGATCGTCGACGCACCGTTGGCATCGCTGCTCGGCAGCTATGGTGCGGATGTGCAACTGGCCGGCTTGAATCTGGGATTTTTCGTCGGACTGCTCGCGCTCGGCGGTGCACTTGGGGTCTGCGGCGCGTTGCTCGCGGCGCGGCAACGCCTGAGCGGTCTGCAGGTGATCTGAAACCGCGCTGCGAACCCGCTCCCAAAACAGCTCGCCGCAACACTGGGAACCTGCCCGATCGTTGGCACTCTAAAGGTTAGACTGCTAATATCCTCACCCAGATGTTACCGGAGGTAGCAACGATGACGACCAATGCGCTCGCGCTCCAAAGCCTCTCCCCGGGGCGGGATCTAAATGCCTATGTGCAGACGGTGGCGGGTTTCCCAATTTTGACGGCTGAGGAAGAGAAAGCGCTGGCCGATCGCTTTTACTACGAGCAGGACCTTGAGGCCGCCCGAAAATTGGTGCTGTGCCACCTGCGCTTCGTGGTCCATCTGGCGCGCAGCTACTCCGGTTATGGTCTGTCGCAGGGTGATCTGATCCAGGAAGGTAATGTCGGGTTGATGAAGGCGGTGAAGCGCTACAACCCCGAAGTGGGCGTGCGCCTCGTGTCGTTCGCAGTGCACTGGATCAAGGCGGAGATGCACGAGTTCATCCTGCGTAACTGGCGCATCGTAAAAGTCGCCACCACCAAGGCGCAGCGCAAGTTGTTCTTCAACCTGCGCAGCCGCAAATCCCGGCTCGGCTGGTTGAGCCCCACGGAGACCGCGGCGGTCGCGCGCGATCTGGGTGTTGCGCCGGAAGTTGTGACGCAGATGGAGGGGCGCCTCGCCGCGCACGATATGGGGTTCGATGGTGAATCCGACGATGACGAGGATGCATGGGCGGCCCCATCGCAATACCTCGCCGCAGATGGAGTCGATCCGGCTGAGCTCGTGTCGCAGCAGCAACACGCATCCGCGACCACTGACAGCCTCGGCGCTGCTCTGAAGAGTCTCGATGCGCGCAGCCGCGACATCCTGGAAAGTCGCTGGTTGGCCGATCAGAAGTCGACCTTGCACGAGCTTGCGGCGCGCTACGATGTATCCGCAGAGCGGATCCGACAGCTCGAAAAAAACGCCATGAAGAAGATCAAGAACGCTATGCAGGAAGAGCGCGCCGCGGCCTGACCTCTTCGACCGTCTCGATCACTCTGCTAAGGTGGAATCTGTGGTGTGACGGGACAAGACATGGACTATTCGCGACTGTTCATGATTGTTGGTGCGGCCGGCGGCGGCACGGCCGTCGTGCTCGGTGCATTCGCTGCGCATGGTCTGCGCGGGCGGCTGGATGCGACGCTGCAGCATGCATTCGAAACCGCGGTCACCTACCAGTTTTTTCACAGTATCGCCTTGTGCGTGCTCGCGCTGTGGTGCAGGCAACTCGTGCGCCAGCCTGCGCCGGGTGATGCGGCTCTGCTGGCCGGCTTCCTCTTTATGGCCGGTATCGTGATGTTCAGCGGCAGCCTCTACGCCCTGACATTTGGCGCGCCGCGATGGGTTGGTCCGATTACGCCGCTTGGAGGCGTCGCGTTCATCGGCGGCTGGGCGGCGCTGTGCTGGACCGCCTGGCGCAATTGAGCGAGGGACGCGTCTACATCCGCCGCCAGGGCCGAATGACCCGTGGCCAGGCGCGTGCGCTGGCTACCTTGTTCGATCGCTATCGAATCCCGCTCGGCGATGCAGTAGTCGACTGGTCGCTCCCGTTTGAGCGCACCGCCCCCCTGTTGATCGAGATCGGCTTCGGCATGGGCCACGCGCTGCTAGATGCGGCGCAGCGCCATCCAGACTGGAACTGTGTCGGAATTGAAGTGTATCGGCCGGGTATTGGTGCGCTTCTGAACGCGGTGGAATCGGCAGGGTTGAACAACGTTCGCGTCGTCGAAGGCGATGCGCGCACGGTGCTTACCCGGATGGTTGCACCGCGCAGCCTGCACCGCCTGCTGGTGTTCTTCCCCGATCCCTGGCCAAAGACGAAGCATCACAAGAGGCGCCTCGTGAACTCGGATTTCGCAGCGCTCGCAGCCAGTCGCCTGACGGATGACGGGCAATTGCTCGTTGCCACAGACTGGGCCCAGTACGCGGATACCATGCTCATGACGCTCGATACGCGGCCTGAGTTGCAAAACATTGCAGGGGCCGGGCGATTCGCGTCACGCGCCGAGGAACGTCCGATCACCCGCTTCGAGTCGCGTGGTGTCGGTCTGGGCCACGGCGTCTGGGATCTGGCGTATTGCCGCGCCCTGGCGCCCGGCGGATTGTCTATAAAAACGCGCTGACCACGGTATCGAGGTGGCGCAAACCGAGCGTCGTCAGCGCCAGCCGATCCTCCCGCATCAAGCCGCGCGCGCGCTGTCGCGCCAGAACTGTCGCGATCTGCGCCGAAGTACAGCCCGTACGTTGTTCGAGCAGCGTGGCGTCGACGCCGTCGATCAGGCGCAATGCGTTGAGCAGGAACTCGCCCGGCAACGCATCGCCGCCGACAACTGCTTCGCTGCGCAACTGCGGGGGGGGTGTGGCGAGATACCGCGCCGGGGCCAGTGGTTTGCTCGTCCGCAGCACGCAGGATGAATCGGCGAGCGTAAGTTTGCCGTGGGCGCCCGCGCCAATTCCCAGATAGTCACCGAACATCCAATAGTTCAAATTGTGCCGGGCTGCTTGCCCCAGCCGGCAAAATGCGGAAATTTCGTAGCGCCCAAATCCAGCGCCTGCGAGCACCGCCATGCCGGCCTGTTCGATCGCCCCCAGCGTATCCTCGTCAGGAAGTTGCGGTGGCCGCAGCGCGAATTCCGTGCGCGCTTCGATGGTCAACTGATACCAGGAGATATGTGTGGCGCCGAGGTCGATTGCACGTTCGAGATCGGCCACCGCGGCGGCTGCAGTCTGGCCGGACAGCCCGTGCATCAGATCGATGTTGAAGCGCGTGAATCCGGCCGCTGTGGCGACACCTACGGCGCGCTCGATATCGCCTGGCGAGTGTATCCGGCCGAGCGCGCTCAGCTGGCGAGCGTCGAACGACTGCGCGCCAATGGACAGACGATTCACACCGGCGCGCAGATACCCAGCAAAGTGCTGCTCATCGACCGCGCCTGGATTCGCTTCGAGCGTGATCTCCACGTCGTCACTCAGCTCAAGTCGACCCCGCACGCCGTCGAGCAACGTGGCAATCCACTCACCCGAGATGAGGCTGGGCGTACCGCCCCCGATGAATATCGTCTGCACTGGGCGGGCGCCGACGCGCTCGATATCGGCATCGAGATCGGCGAGTAGCTGGGTCACATACTGCTGTTGGGGTAACGATCCCTTGGCGGGATGTGAATTGAAATCGCAGTAGGGACACTTCTTCACGCACCATGGAAAGTGAACGTACAGAGACAGGGGCGGCGGCGCGATCACACGAGCCCTTCGGGGCCGCCGGTCGACCGAAGCACCATCAGACTGCTCAGCAGCTGCGCGGCCGCCCGCCCCCGGTGACTGATTCGATTTTTCAGATCGGGATCCAGCTGCGCCGCGGTGACCGATATACCGTCGACCAGGAAGTGCGGGTCGTAGCCGAATCCCTGGTTTCCACGAGGCGCATCGATGATCTGCCCGCCCCAGGCGGCAGTAGCGATGAGCGGGGTCGGGTCCTCGGCGTGGCGAAGAAATACCAGCGCGCAGTAGAAATTCGCCTTGCGATTCGCAACACCTTGCAGTGTTTCAATCAGCTTCGTGTTGTTGGCATGCGCATCTGCGGCCTCGCCCGCGTAGCGTGCTGAGCGAATGCCGGGTGCGCCTCCCAGCGCATCCACCACGATGCCCGAATCGTCTGCAATGGCCGCCATACCGGCTGCGGCCGCGGCGTGGCGCGCCTTGAGCAGAGCATTTTCGACAAACGTGGGTGCGGTTTCCTCGGCTTCGCCGATCTCCAGATCGCTCTGTGCGCGAAGTTGGAGTCCCAGCGGCTGCAGCATTGCAGCCAACTCGGCGAGCTTGCCCGCGTTGTTGCTGGCGAGCACGACCTTCATGGCTCGTTGGCGACGTACATCTGTTGTTGAAATTCGAGTTGCATCGGATCGTGATCTGCGACAACGACGGTGATGCGAAAGCGCAGTACATCCTGATCGGTATAGCGCAGCGGTGCGATGTAGTAGATCGCCGGGCCGTCGGTAATCGTCTCGAACTCCAGCGGCATCTGCTGGCTGAGTAGATTGACCGCCACGCCCGTGACCTGCGCGGACAGTGCAGCGCCATCGGCTCCAAGCGCGGCCACATTCACAATGGCGCGATCCTTGCCGCGTACGATGCCGTAATGCGCGGCAACCTCGGCTTGGAGGAACAAAGAATTCACGACGATGTAATGCACCTGCACGTCATCGAATGCCTTGAATTGTTCGGCGTATGCGACACGCGTGAGCAGTGTCGCAATCAGGCAGCTGATCAATGCCAATCCTCGAGTGTTCATGGTGCCCTCCCCAGGTGATAGAAGGCCGTGCTGCCGAACAGGTTCGGAAAGCGGTTGATCAATGGCCGGATTCGATAGCGATTATCCACCACGAATCGTTCGATGACGGACAGCCCCTTGTCCCGGCACAGCTGCTCGAAATCTGCAAACGTACAAAGATGGATGTTCGGTGTGTCGTACCAGCGGTGCGGCAGATGCTCGGCCACGGGCATCTTGCCGCGCCGGGTCAAGTAGAGACGACAGCGCCAGTGTGCGAAGTTCGGAAAGGTGACGATGCACTCGGAACCGATACGCAGCATTTCGTCGAGCATCACATCGGGATGCCGCACGCTCTGCAGCGTATCGGTCATCACGACCAGATCGAAACTATCCGACGGAAAGTTCGTCAGCCCCTGATCCAGATCCTGCTCCACCACATTGACACCGAGCTCGATGCACTGCGTGATCATGTCGGGATCGATCTCGAGGCCGTAGCCATTCACGCCCTTGTCACGCTTCAGATGGGCAAGCAGCTCGCCGTTGCCGCAACCCAGGTCGAGGACGCGCGCGCCTGGTGTAACGAGTTCCGCGATAATCGTCAGATCGCTGCGCATCATGCCGCGCCAACGCGTTGCGCGATCTGCTGCATATAGGCGCGTACTACATCCAGGTAGCGCGGCACGGGCAGCAGGAACGCATCGTGCCCGTGAGGTGTGTCAATCACGGCGCTGACAACGTTCTTGCGCGCCGCAATCAACGCGTCGACGATTTCCTTGGAGCGGACGGGAGAGAACCGCCAATCGGTGGTGAAAGAAACCACCAGAAAGTCGCTGCGCGCGCGTTTGAATGCGGTCACAAGATTGTCGTCGTAATCGCGCGCCGGGTCGAAATGATCGAGCGCGCGGGTCATCAGCAGATAGGTATTGGCGTCAAAGCGTTGTGAGAACGAACGACCCTGGTGGTGCAAATAACTCTCCACCTGGAAGTGCACGTCGCGGGCGGCAGCGATATCCCCCGATTTGATATCACGTCCGAATTTGTCGCGCAGGCCGTCATCAGACTGGTAGGTCACGTGCCCCACCATGCGCGCCAGCATCAAGCCTCGCTCGGGATTGTGTTGTGCATCGAGGTATCGGCCGCCATCGAAATCCGGGTCGGTGATGATCGCTTGTCGCGCGATTTCGTTGAACGCGATGTTCTGGGCCGACAGCCGTGCGGCGCATGCAATCAGCAACGCATGGGCTACGCGTTGTGGAAAATCGATGGTCCATTGCATGGCCTGCATCGCACCGAGACTTCCGCCCACGATGGCGGCCCAGCGCTCGATCCCGAGTAGATCCGCCAGATGCGCTTGCGTCGCCACCCAGTCGCGCACCGTCACGGCGGGGAAGTCGGGCCCCCAGACGCGCCCCGTGGCGTGATCGGTCGAACACGGTCCTGTGCTGCCGTGACAGCCACCGATATTGTTGAGGCTCACGACGAAGAAGCGATTCGTATCGATGGGTTTGCCGGGACCGATGCACGTATCCCACCAGCCGGGGCGGTCATCGTCGATGTGGTGATAACCCGCCGCGTGATGATTGCCCGATAGCGCGTGACAGATCAGCACGGCGTTGGAGCCGGCGGCATTGAGCTGGCCATAGGTTTCGAACACCAGTTCCCAACGATCAAGCACGCGCCCGCACAGGAGTGCGACAGGCGTGTCAAAGACCTCGTGGCGCGGTGTCACAAGGCCGACAGAATCAGCGGGGATGCGGGCTGGCATTGGACGGCGGAGTCTAAAGCAACGGTTGAACGTGCAGCAACGCCGTTCCGGGACCGTTCGGATCAATCAGTCTGCGTTGTCCGCGCGGAGCCATTGCAGCGTGTCGGGGACGTCCGCCACGCCCGCAATACGCAGCACCTTATGGCGGCTGTGTGCACCGCGTACGACGCTGACGCGACTGTGCGGCACGCCGAAAGCGGCCGCGATGAAATGACACAGCGCCGTATTCGCGCGACCGTCGATGGGCGGCGCATGAATCTTTACGATCGCTTCGCCGTCGCGCACTACCCCGAACGCAGTGGACTTGGCGCGTGTCTGGACCTTGCAGGCCAGCAGCAGGCCGTCAGCGTCCGTCGTCAATGTCACGTCAACAGACTTTGGAAGATGGCCGGCAATAGATATTGGCGGATCACACTCAACACCATGAAGACGAGGATTGGCGAAAGGTCCAGCCCGCCGAGTGGCGGAATCAAGCGACGCGCCGGCGTGAGCACTGGTTCGGTCACCTGGGCCAGCAGCGCAGCCAGCGGATGGTAGCTGCCCGGGGCAATGAAACTCAGCACGATTACAATGATCAGCGCGAACCAGTAGACGGTGAACAGCAGCTGCAGGACCTCGTAGAGCCCGCGCACGATCAGGTAGAAGAGATCCGGCGCGTACCCCGAGCTGAGTGTCAGGATCAGTGCCAGTGCGACGATCTGCAGCAGCCATGCCGCCAGGAACGCGGCAACGTCCAGGTTGCGAAAACCTTTGATGAAGGCTCGCAGAGGGCGCAGGAACGGATCAGTGGCTTTGACGATCCCCTGGGAAATGGGGTTATAAAAATCTGCGCGGCAAGCCTGCAGAATGAAGCGTGACAGAAACAGGAAACACGCGACTTGAAAGAGCGTGTTGATCACGTAAATCACGGCATTGTTCATGGAGCATCGATCCCTACAAATTCATCGAAGATCAGTCGTCTCCAAACTCGCGGGCGAGTTCGGTGGACCGGTGTGCGGCGGCGCGAAGTGCCTCGATCAGGGCGACGCGCACGGCGTTTTTCTCGAGAACCGCGATTGCGCTCTGTGTGGTCCCGCCCGGCGAAGTCACGTTGCGGCGTAACACTGCGGGTGCGCTGTCGCTCTGGCTGGCCATCAACGCCGAACCGACCGCGGTTTGCAGCGTCAAGGCGCGCGCCGTTGCCTCATCGAGACCCAGCTCCACGCCGGCCGCGATCATCGCCTCCATCAGGTAGAAGAAGTACGCGGGGCCGCTGCCGGATACAGCCGTCGCCGCATCGAGCGCTGTTTCGTCGTCCACCCAAAGTACTTGACCCACTGCGGTCAGGGTCGTCTCGGCGCGGGTGCGCTGTTGCGCCGTAACCGACTCGTTGGCAAACATGGCCGTCATGCCGGCGCCGTACAATGCCGGCGTATTTGGCATGCATCGAACCACGGCTGAGGGCTTGCCGCACCAGCGCACGACGGCGCCGCTGGGTACGCCGGCAGCGATGCTGATCAGGAGCTGTTCGCTTGTCACGGAACTCGCGATGCCGCGCACCACCGCGCGCATGGCCTGTGGTTTGACGGCGAATACGATGGTCGACGCGCCGGTCGCGGCGGCTTCGTTCGAGGCGGTGGTTGCGATGCCAAGCGCGTCGAGCGCGGCACGCTGAGCGGCATCCGGGTCGGCGGCAATCATCGAGCCGGCAGGGATTCCGTGTTGCAGCAAACCGCCGACCAGACTGCGCGCCATGTTGCCCGCGCCGATGAACGCAATCCGCTCAGACATCCGCGCGCGCGCCTCTGGGCCCGAACAAGGCGGTGCCGATTCTGATCATGGTGGCGCCTTCTCTGATTGCGATTTCGAAATCTGAACTCATACCCATCGACAGCGTATCCCAGTGCGGGCCGCCCGCGGGGTGCGCCGCATCGAACAGTGCACGCAGCCGAATGAACGCATCCGCCTGTCGCCGCGCCTCGGACGTCGGCTTGGGTATCGCCATCAAGCCGCGCAGCCGTAGGCGGGGCAGCGGCAGTAGTTGCGTCGCGAATTCTGCCAGAGCTTCCGGCGCGATGCCCGCCTTGGTGGGTTCGGCATCGATATTGATCTGGATGAGCACGTCGAGCGGCTCCATCGACGCGCTGCGCTGGCGCGACAGACGCTGTGCGATCTTCAATCGATCCATGGTATGAACCCACTGGAAATGCCGCGCGATCTCGGCGGTTTTGTTCGACTGGATTGCGCCGATGAAATGCCAGACGAGTTTGCGATCGTTCAATGCGGCGATTTTCGGCAGCGCCTCATTGACGTAGTTCTCGCCGAAATCCGCCACACCATCGTCGGCGACGCGAGCAATTGCCTGCGGGGATTGTGTCTTGGATGCCCCAATTAGACGCACCGCATCGGGAGTACGACCCGCAGATTGCGCAGCGAGCGAGACGCGATTTCGCAGTTCGGCGATGGGGTTGCTGATGGAGCGCATGGTTGTTGTGCAAACGGCGTCACAGTTTAGCGATGCATACCGTATGCGTCATCCATCCGCCATGGGCAAGCCAGGGGAGAGGTAATACTATACGGGCCAGAACTCCCCACACGGACAGGGCGAGCGGAAAGTGACTGCGATGGATATCACCGAACTCCTGGCATTCAGTGCCAAGCAAGGCGCATCGGACTTGCACCTCTCGGCCGGATTGCCGCCGATGATTCGTGTCGACGGCGACGTGCGTCGCATCAATCTGCCGCCGCTGGAACATCGCGAAGTACACGCACTCGTGTACGAAATCATGAACGACAAGCAGCGCAAGGATTTCGAGGAGTTCCTCGAAACCGACTTCTCGTTCGAAGTGCCCGGCGTGGCTCGCTTTCGTGTCAATGCGTTCAACCAGAATCGCGGCGCCGGCGCCGTGTTTCGCACGATCCCCTCCAAGGTTTTGACGCTCGAAGACCTGAGCATGGGACAGGTATTCAAGGATATCGCGATGGCACCGCGGGGCCTGGTGCTGGTGACAGGCCCCACGGGATCCGGCAAGAGCACATCACTCGCGGCGATGGTCGACTTCGTCAACGACAATCGCTATCAGCATATCCTCACCATTGAAGACCCGATTGAATTCGTCCACGAGAGCAAGAAGTGTCTCGTGAATCAGCGCGAGGTGCATCGTGATACGCACGGCTTCGGTGAGGCGCTGCGGGTTGCGCTGCGCGAAGACCCGGACATCATTCTCGTTGGCGAGATGCGCGACCTGATCACCACGCGTCTCGCGCTCACTGCTGCGGAAACCGGCCACCTGGTTTTCGCCACACTGCACACCTCATCCGCATCAAAGACGATCGACCGGATCATCGACCAGTTTCCGGCGGAAGAAAAAGAGATGGTGCGCTCCATGTTATCTGAGTCGCTGCAGGCCGTTATTTCGCAGACGTTGTTGAAGCGTGTCAATGGCGGCCGCGTTGCAGCGCATGAAATCATGATCGGCACGCCGGCCATCCGAAATCTCATTCGCGAAGGCAAAGTGGCGCAGATGTACTCTGCAATTCAAACGAGTGCGGCAGTCGGCATGGAAACGCTAGACCAATGCCTGCACAACCTGGTGCAGCGCCGCGTGATCAGTCGAGAGACGGCCCGCGAATCGGCGAAAATACCGGACAGCTTTTAAAGGCCAGCCATGGAATTCGACAAGTTACTGAAACTCGTAGTTGAGAAGGGTGCATCCGACCTCTTCATCACGGCGGGTCGTCCGCCCACGATCAAAATTAACGGCAAGCTGCACACAGCATCGAAGAGCGCCCTGTCACCCGAGCAGTCGCGCGAGATCGTATTGGGCGTAATGAACAAGGATCAACAGGACGCGTTCAAGCGTGACCACGAATGCAACTTCGCCATCAACACACGTGGCCTCGGCCGCTTTCGCGTCAGTGCGTTTTATCAGCGCAATCTGATCGGCATGGTGTTGCGTCGCATCGAAGTGAATATTCCGAAGGTGGCGGAACTTGGCTTGCCGCCGATTCTGGAACAACTGTCGATGACCAAGCGCGGCTTGATCGTCTTCGTTGGCGCCACGGGCACGGGTAAGTCAACGTCACTGGCCTCGATGATCGGTCACCGCAACGAAAACTCCAGCGGCCATATCATCAGCATCGAAGATCCCATCGAGTACATCCACCAGCATCGTGGCTGCATCGTCACGCAGCGCGAAGTGGGCGTGGACACGGACAGTTTCGAGATTGCGCTGAAGAATACGCTGCGGCAGGCGCCCGACGTCATCATGATCGGGGAGGTGCGGGCCCGGGAGACCATGGAGTCGGCCGTGACGTTCGCCGAGACCGGACACCTGTGTCTGTGCACCCTGCACGCCAACAACGCCAACCAGGCGCTGGATCGGATTATTCACTTCTTCCCGAGCGACCGGCACGATCAGGTCTGGATGGATCTGTCGTTGAACCTAAAGGCGATCATTGCGCAGCAGCTCATCCCCACTGTCGATGGTCAGGGACGCCGCGTTGCAGTTGAGGTGCTCATCAATACTCCGTTGATGGCCGACCACATCCGCAAGGGCGAAGTGCACCTGCTCAAGGAACTCATGACCAAGTCGACCGAGCTCGGCATGCAGACTTTCGATCAGGGGCTATACCGCCTGTATGCGGCGGGCGAAATCTCCTATGACGCCGCACTCACGCACGCGGACTCGGCCAACGATCTGCGTCTGATGATCAAACTGGGTGCTGATGCGGGCAGCGACCCATTGGCCTCGGCGGGTGGCAGTCTCACTCTGGAAGACACCGAGCAGGCGTTCAGCTACCGGCGTTGATTGGCTTGCGACAAATACGTTTCAGCGATCAACTGGGCTGCGATGGCGTGTCGTGCATCGCGATCGGCTGACAGGCCGCGTGCTTCGAAACTGGTCAATCGTTCATCCACGAGTTCCACTGGCTGCGCATAGCGTTCGGCCAATTGCAGCGCGAACTGCTGCGCTCGCTCTGCCATCGCGCTCATCGTCTGATCCATGTTCAGCGGCAAACCCACAAGCAGAACATCGGGCCGCCACGACGCGACCAATTCATCCAAGGCGCTCCAGTGGGGTACACCGTTCTTCGCTTTGAGGGTGGTGATGCCTTGCGCGGTGCGGGTGATGGCCTGGCCGGCGGCAACACCGATGTTGTTGAGTCCAAAATCGAACGCAAGAACGCAGCGGACGCTCACGCGTGGCCGGCTTGGCTCGACATCAGGCGAAAGTCGATGCCCAGTGTCGCCGCGGCACTGTTGACCCGTTGGTCGAATGGCACATCGAACAGAATGTCGATGTCGGCGGGGCAGCTGAGCCAGGCATTTTGCAGCAACTCTTCTTCGAGCTGACCCACCCCCCAGCCTGCATAACCCAGTGCCACGAGAAATCGAGCGGGCCCTTCGCCCGCACCGATCGCCTCCAAGGTTTGGCGCGCAGTGCTCAGCATCAGCCCGTTGCCGAGCGCCAGGCTCGCATCGTAGTGAACCTCATCGCTGTGCAGGATGAAGCCGCGTTCGCGCTTGACGGGGCCACCCTCCACCACTGCATCATCAAGCGTGATTGCCGTGCCGATGCCCAGCTGTTCAAGCAGTGCGCCTACAGTGAGGTCCATCGGGCGATTCACCATGATCCCCATGGCACCGTCGTCGTTGTGTTCGCAGACATAGGTGATCGTATTGCCGAAATACTCGCCGGCCAGGCCCGGCATGGCGAGCAGAAAGTGGTGCTTGAGGGAGTGTTCAATCGTCATGGCTGGAAATCATAGCAGGCATGCTCTGCGGGAGATCGGTCCTACGATGAGCTGTAATGATTCTTGCGGAACTGCCACGTCCGGATGATCTCGAGCACATCCGTCGTCTGCCGCATCTCCTGGGGGAACGGTGCAAACGGCGCTGCGAGGCGGACGATGCGTAAGGCCGCATCGTCCAGCACCTTGTGCCCCGAAGAGTCCAGGATCCGTACTTCCTTCAGTGCACCGTCGGGCGCGATAGTCACCAGCATGCGCAGGCTGCCGTACAGACGATCGCGGCGGGCTTCTTCGGGATAGTTGAGGTTTCCGACCGTTTCCACCTTGCGACGCCAGGACTGCAGGTAGTAGGCATCCACCGCGGCGCGGGCCGACACGCTGGTCAGGCGCCGCACGCGCGGCATCCGCGCCTGGGTATTTGTTTCGCTGTCCAGACGTGCTTCGAGGCTTGCGATTTCCTGGGACAGGTCCAGCAGTCGCCGTTGATCGGTCGGCGTCAGCCGGGGCTCCACAGCGTCGATCGGGGTTTCCTGCGGCGTCTTCTCTTCGCTGGCCGAAGCCGTGCTCAGCATTGCCAGTGCCTGCGCGTCGTTGGCGATGGCAACGGTATCTTTCGTCACTTCCCGGTATTCGTTGTCGTGGAAGTCGGCGCTCTGGGTGGTCGTTGTCTCGAGCACCTCACGCGCGTCGCCGCTGCCCAGCTGATTCGACTGGGCGAGGAAGTCGGCGTGTTCGGGGGCCTGCCCGTCGTCGTGCTGGGCCAGTGTCACTTCGATGGTGGGCGTATGGGTGCGTTCCATATGCCACGCGAAGCCGACGCCGAGTATGACGGCGGCATGCAATGACGCCGCGAGAAACACGGTGAAGGACAGCCGGTCTCTTGGCGTGATGACGGCAGCCATGGTCAGTGCGCTTTGTTCACCTTGGTTGAGCCAGAACGGATTCGATGCTGTCCAGCAGTGTAGCGGCAATATCGAGGTCGAACTGCGAATCGAGTTCGCGAATACAGGTGGGACAGGTGACGTTGACCTCCGTCAGATAGTCGCCAATCACATCGATGCCGACGAAAAAAAGTCCTCGCCGCACCAGTTCGGGGCCGACCGCTGTCGCGATTTCGCGATCGCGCGTGGTGAGCGGGCGGCCCTCACCGGTGCCACCCGCCGCCAGATTGCCGCGCGCTTCCCCAGCCTTGGGGATGCGAGCCAACGCGTAGGGTATCGGCTCGCCATGAACCATCAGGATGCGTTTGTCACCGGCGCTGATCTGCGGCAGATATAGCTGAGCCATACATTGCGAGCGGCCGTGATTCGTCAGCATTTCGATCACCACCGATAGGTTGGGATCGCCATCCATCATGCGGAATATCGCAGCGCCGCCCATCCCGTCGAGCGGTTTCAGAACGATGTCTTTGTACTTGCTCTGAAACTCACGGATCACGTCGGCCCGACGTGTCACCACGAGCGGCGGGCCGCATTGGGGAAATGCGCTGGCAAAGAACTTCTCATTGCAGTCGCGCAGGCTCGCCGGGCGGTTGACCACCAGTGCGCCCTCGGCTTCGGCACGTTCGAGCAGGTAGGTGCTGTAGATGTACTCCATGTCGAACGGCGGATCTTTGCGCATGAACACCACGTCGCACTCCGCCAGCGGCGTCGCTACGGGGTCGCCCAGGCGGTACCAGCGATCGCGCACAACCGCCGGATCCAGCTTGCGCACGAATGCCGCGTCGAGCTCCAGCCGGCGCAGATATCCGAACGTGCGGTTATCGGCGAAGAACAGGTCCGTCTGGGTCAGATAGTGCACGTCCCAACCGCGTCGCTGGGCGGCGCGAATGATTGCCAGAGTGCTATCTTTTTTGAGGCTGAGTTCGTCCAGTGGATCCATGACGAACGCGACTTTGGGCATCTTGGTTTTGCCTTCGTTGCGGGCCCTAAAAGTACCCAGACCGGTACTGGTCGGCAAGCAGAATGAGACGGAAATCCCTTAATAGTCTGTGACTTATGGATCGACCCCAGAAATCGTGTTACAACGCGGACGTTCTCTCAGCACCACCATTTCGGGCGCTGAAATTCAGGCACCGCATCATTGGGGCCCGCGACTGGACTTGAACAAGGACCGTACCATGGAAGAGGAACTTCGGGGCGTCAAGGTGTTGGTCATCGATGACAGCAAGACCATTCGGCGCAGCGCTGAAACGTTGCTGTCAAAGGCCGGGTGCGACGTGATCACCGCCATCGACGGCTTCGATGCGCTGGCCAAAATCGCCGATTCTCATCCGGAGATCATTTTCGTCGATATCATGATGCCGCGGCTGGACGGGTATCAGACCTGCGCGTTGATCAAGAACAACAGCGAATTCAAATCGACGCCCGTCGTCATGTTGTCCAGCAAGGACGGCCTGTTCGATAAGGCCAAGGGGCGCATCGTGGGCTCCGATCGATACATCACAAAGCCGTTCAGTAAAGAAGAACTGCTTGGCACCATACGGACTCTGGTGAGCTAACAACGGATTCGAGGCAGCACGGAAATGGCTCGCATTCTCGTAGTCGACGACTCTCCCACTGAAACCCATCAGTTCGTTAACGTATTGGCCAAACATGGCCATCAGGTATTGACCGCTGCCTCGGGTACCGACGGCATCGATCTGGCCAACGAGGAACTGCCCGATGTCATCCTCATGGACGTGGTGATGCCGGGTATCAATGGATTTCAGGCCACGCGTCAACTGACGCGAGGCACACAGACACGGCATATCCCGGTGATCATCGTGTCATCCAAGGATCAGGATACGGATCGAGTATGGGGCCAACGTCAAGGCGCCTCTGGATATCTCACCAAGCCCGTCAACGAAAAGACGCTGATCACCGCGGTGAACGGCGTTCTCGAGGCGGAGTAGCTAGCGGCGATGGCGGGCCAGGTGCTGCAGATTCTGCGCGACATCCAGGCGGATACGTTTCGCAACGCAGCACCATTGCCGTTGCAACGCGATACGCGCCCGGAATGGCAAGGCATCGGTTTTCAGTTGGGCGGTGTGCGCTTCGTGGCACCACTCGGCGAAGTGGAGGAGATCCTGAAATTACCGCGGGTCACGGCGTTGCCGAGGGTTCGCGACTGGGTGAGCGGTGTCGCCAATGTCCGCGGGCGGCTGATTCCGGTGATCGATCTGCACCGGTATCTGGGTCTCACGGCCACGGTGCAACGCATGCAGTGGCGCATGCTCATCGTCGAGGGTGACGAGATTCGCGTGGGGCTCGTGGTGGAGCAATCGCTCGGCATGCAGCATTTCCAGGAAGACAGTTTTGAAGAGGGACAGCCGGAGGGCGTGGACGCGATGCACCCCTTCATAAAAGGCGCCTATCGGCACGGTGGTCGGGTGTTCTACGTGGTGACGTTAGTGTCACTGGTTCGGGACGAACGGTTTCTAAACGTAGCGGAATGAACGGACGAACGGATATGAAAACTAACAAGGTATCGGCAAGCCCTCTGTTGAGCGCACTCACAGTGCTACTCACGGTGACGTTGGGCGCGATGGGCTACGTGATCATGACCGACGATCGCGGGGTCATCGGCAACACCGGGCTGATGCTGGCCGTCGGCGGCATCGTGCTGGTGGCCGTGATCGCGATGATGCTGGTGCGCGACGCGCGCAACCGTCTGGCCGAACAGGCCGAACAGAACGAGCGCAATCAGGCCGCCATTCTGCAGTTGCTGGATGAGCTTGCCGACCTGGCCGAAGGCGATCTGACCGTGCACGCCACGGTTACCGAGAATTTCACGGGCGCCATTGCAGACTCGATCAACTTCGCCATCGACCAGATGCGCGGCCTGGTGTCGAATATCAACCGCGTCTCCGTGCGGGTAGCCCGCGCCGCTGAAGATACACAGCAGACGGCGCGCAGCCTGGCCAATGCATCCGAGAATCAGGCGCGGGAAATCACCGCCGCCTCAACGGCCATTAACGAGATGGCGGTATCCATCGACCACGTATCGTCCAACGCGGCGGAGTCCGCGTCCGTGGCGGAACGCGCCGTGGCCATCGCCAACAAAGGCGCAGATGTAGTGCAGGCCACCATCGGTGGAATGGATACCATTCGCGGTCAGATTCAGGAAACATCCAAGCGCATCAAACGCCTGGGCGAGTCGAGCCAGGAAATCGGCGATATTGTCTCGCTGATCAATGACATCGCGGATCAGACCAACATCCTGTCGTTGAATGCAGCCATTCAGGCGTCGATGGCCGGTGATGCGGGTCGTGGCTTTGCGGTGGTTGCCGACGAAGTGCAGCGTCTCGCTGAGCGTTCTTCGGCAGCAACCAAGCAGATTGCGGCGCTGGTGAAAACCATTCAGACCGACACCAACGAAGCGGTGATATCGATGGAGCAGACCACAGCCGAAGTGGTCAACGGCGCAAAGCGAGCGCAGGATGCGGGCGTGGCACTCGAAGAAATTGAAAGCGTATCCACGTCGCTCGCCGAGTTGATTCAGAACATCAGCAATGCCGCGCGTCGCCAGGCTGCCTCGGCAGGCCATGTTTCCAATACCATGAACGTCATCCAGGAGATCACGTCCCAGACGGCGAATGGAACAGAGGCGACCGCCAAGTCAGTTGG
>JAQBCT010000356.1:0-2510 GCA_032124855.1 Gammaproteobacteria bacterium | reverse complement strand
GCAGGGATGCCGTGCGGGCGGGCGACGCGGGATACGAATGCGCGCACCAGCCAGTGATCGTAACGACGCTCGATGCGTTCGTAGCGGGCCTGCTTGCGGCGGTAGTGTTGCGCCAGCGTACGCTCGTTATCAGCCAGCGGTTCAATCACTGCCCGATCGCGCACCCGCGCGCTCTGCCCGGCGATCTCGTCCATCAGACCATCCACATACTCGAGCTTCGCCAGGGCGGGCCAGCCCGCGTAGTCGCGCCGCCAGAGGGCCTTGGGCTGCAACCACACGGCAAACGTTTCTGCGAAATCCTCCGTGGGGTGACTCTGCGCATACCAATGCCCCAGATGCAGCACGTGAGCATGGCTGCTGGGCTGCGGTGCGTAGTCGTTCGGATAGGGTGCCGAGGCGTAGCCGAACATCGCCCGCCAGTCGGCGCGCCGCCGAATGCGGAATGCCGTATCGATGGCGTGGCCGGCTTCGTGGCGCAGGATGCGCAGGCGCCACAGCCGGTTGCCGCCTTCCACATCGCCCATCATGCGACGTTCCAGCTGGCGCAATCGCGGGTGAGCCGCGAAGAACGGAATGGCCACGCCCGGAATGCCGTCCGGGGAAAACCATTCCTCCGACAACCAGACATGGGGGCGAAATTTCAAGCCGCGGCGCTGCAACTCGGCATAAAGATGCGCCACTTCCGGTGCGATGAGACTGTCTTTGATTCGCAGGTGCAGGTCGCGAAAACGCAACGCCAGCAGCGACTCGTCATCCAGATCGGCCCAGCGATAACTGCGTGGCGTGGCAGGGCTTTTCGATTGGCGGCGAGCGGTGACCATTGAGGCGGCATGGTAGCGCATATGGCCGCCGACGCCCCTTAAATCAACGACTTCGGGCGATCCTCTCGCAATTCCATTAGGTCGCAAACCCCATGAATACGCGGCCGGCAGCCCGATGGCGCATCCAAGTCCGGCATCCCATGGAATCCGAGGTAGGATGTGCGAAAACGAATCAAGAATTGGGAGACGGTGGTGTTCAAGCTTCGCAAAAAGGCGCGAGGGTATTCCACGACGCAGCGGCGCCTGTTTCATGGAGTGGCAGTCAAACCGGGTGAAAAGTTCGCGTGCAGTGCGGCGCGACAAATCGCCGGCGATACCTATCTGGCGGACGAAGCGCCCAGATTGCCGCTCGATCGATGCGACAATCCGCGTGCGTGCAAATGCATATTCACTCATCTTGAGGATCGTCGAAGCATTTCACGGCGCGATGCCGATGTGGGATTACCGCCGCGATACCGCAACGACGAGCGTCGCGACGGCATGGGACGACGGCTGACCGACAGCTACAGGGCGTGAATTGCCGGCGCCGTTCGTCGAGTTCAATCGCGGGGGTGCGTGATGGCTGGTGAAATCAACTACGCCGATGCACCGTGCGCAGTGCGGCACGATTTCGGGGCCGCGCATCAGCGCTTCTGGCAACGGCTGCAATCGGCGGGCACTTGGTGGACGTCTGAAGAACGCATCGCCATTGCTGCAGAAACCCGTACCGCAACCGACTGCGCCTTGTGTCGCGCACGCCGGGATTCCTTGTCACCGAATGCACCCGCCGGCCGGCACGACACCATCGCGAACCTGCCCGAGGCAGCCATCGAGGCCATTCACCGCCTCGTCAACGATCCGGGCCGGCTCAGCGCCCGCTGGTTCGACGGCGTCATGGCAGCGGGTCTGCCCGTGGGGCACTACGTGGAACTGGTCGGCACCGTCGCGGCCATGGTGAGCATCGATAGTTTCTGCCGCGGCATCGGAGTTACCCTCAATCCACTCCCGTCACCGGGTGCCGGACAACCCAGCCACTATCAACCACGCACCACGCGCGTCGACGACGCCTGGGTGCCCATGATTCCCGCAGATGCCAATGACGGAGCCGAGGCCGATCTGTGGCAACGCGGCCGTACGGGCAATGTGATCCGCGCGCTGAGTCTGGTTCCGGATGAAGTGCGCACGCTGGGGGATCTCAGCGAGGCGCACTATCTGCCACACACCCGCGTGATGAATCCCGCCGCGCGCGGTTCGCATCTGGATCGCAACCAGATCGAATTGCTTGCGGGCCGCGTATCCGCCTTGAATCAATGCTTTTACTGAACCACCGCGCATGCCTCGCTGCTCCGTGCGAGCAGCCAGCTGAACGGCGAAGCGGCCGACCTCGGGGTTATCAACGACGGTGGTGAAACGCGCGGCGTGGCGCACGGCGATGCGCTGGTGGCATTCGCCGAGGCGATCGTCGCCAACGACCCGGCCGCACTCACGCAGACGCGCGAAGCACTGACCGCTGCCATGGGGCCCGCCGCAATGGTGGACGCGGCCGGTGTCGCATCGAATTTTCAGCGCATGGTGCGCATCGCAGACGGCACGGGCATCGTGCTCGGTGATGGTCTCGAGAAATTCTCGGCCACCGTGCGCGCGGAACTGAACCTGGAGCGCTTTCTCGACCGGAAGCAGTGAGGGGGTCGGAGTAAAGGGTCGGAGTCG
>JAQBCT010000355.1:0-3398 GCA_032124855.1 Gammaproteobacteria bacterium | reverse complement strand
CGCAGCGATCTGCTGCTATAGCGAAGCTTCTCCAGCTGGTTCAAGGCGCGTGCGACAAGCCGATCCAACGGCTCGTTGTCTGCAACTGAATGGTTGGACTGACCCATGATCGATCTCCTCGAAAAAGGCGACCTCGACGGCCGCCGGGAGGCTGATCATGAAATGTTATGTGCAGTGATCTAAAGCGAATACCTTCCCCGCAGGGCACTTAGTCACGCCACTTTGCATAACGTTCTACCTTCCACAATAAACCGTGGTGATCTGCTCACGCTCATGCCCCAGTTCGCGGCTGATTACCAAGCGCGCCTGACGATCCGCGGCGCGTTGTGCCGGCGTCAAATTGACCTTCGATGGGCCGCCCGTGGTCGGTGCCTTCCAACCGGTCAGCGCTTCGTAGCGAGCCTGCGCATAGCTGTGCCGCAGACCGTGTAGCTGTGACAAGCCCGCCGCCTGCGTCTGCCGCTCGTAGACGCGCAGCTGCTGTCGGTACGTGCGTTGTGACGGGATAAGCGAGCCGCGCCCCGCAAGTTGGCGCGCGCGGACAAGTACAGCACGTTGCGAATCCGTGTGGACTGGAATCACCCGTGCTTTACCACCCTTGGTCCAGCTGTCTTTCAGAGTCAACGATTCACCGCGGTCGGCGAAACTGGGCATGAATTTGATGGCCTCTTCGCGGCGTAGTCCGAACGCGCGCTGCAACTCGAGACTCATTCGGACATGGGGATCTCGAACTCGATCCAGCTGCGATTGATCGACCGCCTTCGCCCGTGAACTCGGTGTGGCAAGCCTGCGGTCGGCCACACCGTAATGGCCGTTCGACCGTGCCACAACATTGCTGCGATCGACCTTCTCGGCCCACCAGCGCAGCGTGGCCAATCGATTCTTAATCGTACCAGCCGCTAGATCCGCACGCTGCCAGTGCAACACCAACGCATCGACGTGCTTGGGCTTGAGCGATCCCGCGACCATTCCGCGGTAACCCAACTTCTGCAGTTGATTCGCAATCAGTGTTAGAACGCGTTCGCGATCACGTTGCGTAGCGAAGCTGCCGTCGTGATTGCGCCGGCAAAGTAACTTGAGCTGTAGATTTAGATTCCGCATCCCATGCGCGCCGCAATCGCACACCAAAGCAAACTTAGTGGCGAACGATGGTTCCCCGACGCGGACCTCGATTGGTGATTGGCTACACAACGCTAGCGTCGCGACGGTGTTCGGTCAGCATTAAACCGCCACACCAATTGGAGGGATTGTTTGGTCACCTTTCCTGTCAGTGCGAAGACCCAAGTTCTACGTGCTATGCAGCCAACGGATGGAGGTCCAGGGGTTGAGTTTGTCTCGTCCCATCAGCCGACCCGAATTCTCGTTTGCCGCGACGCGTACCGTCGGCATTGGCTTCGCATGGGATTTCAGCGGGCTCTCTCGATACGTACGATCGCGGCATGCCAAACCGAACTACTTGGCCCGCCTACCGATCGGCACAACATTCTCGGATTTCAGGCTATCGAGGTAGTTCGCCCAGCGCTGCATCATCTTACGTCGTTCCGCGAGATGGGCAGTCCGATTGTAGGCACGTCCGTTCGGGTCGCGCACTGCGTGCGCCAACTGATGTTCGATATAGTCAGGACGAACGTGTAGCACCTCATCGAGAATCGTGCGCGCCATCGCCCGGAAACCATGGCCAGTCATTTCTTCTTTCCCGAATCCCATCCGCCGCAGCGCTGCGAGAATCGCGTTGTCGCTCATCGGACGGCCATTAGTACGTGCGCCGGGGAAAACGTATCGACCGCGACCCGTCAATGGGTGCAGCTCTCGGAGAATCGCGACGGCTTGCTTCGACAGCGGCACGAGATGTGGCTCCCGCAGCTTCATTCGTTCTGCCGCGATGTTCCATTCTGCCTCTTCTAGATCAACCTCGGTCCATTCTGCTTTGCGAAGTTCGCCTGGGCGGACGAATACCAGCGGCGCGAGTCGAAGCGCGCAGAGTGTGACAAACGAGCCTTGATAGGCGTCGCATGCGCGTAGCAGCGACGCCACGGCCTTCGGGTCTGTAATGCTTGCCAGGTGCTGCTTCCGATACGGAGGCAGCGCGCCGCGCAAGTCATACGTCGGACTACGCTCGGCGCGCCCCGTTGCAACCGCGTAGCGGAAGATCTGACCACAGTTCTGCAGCGCCCGATGCGCGGTATCCAGCGAGCCCCGGTGCTCGATACGCCTCAGGCACGCGAGCAGGTCAGGCGCCCGAACAGATGAAATCGGCATATTTCCAATCCAAGGAAACACATCTCGCTCGAGCCGACTAATTATTTTGTCGGCGTGGCTCGCGGCCCAGTTGGGTTCGAACTTGGCAAAACACTCACGTCCAAGCACCTCGAAGCTGTTGGCAGACCGTTCGCCCTCGGCCGCCTTGCTTGCCTTTCGATGCTCACCCGGATCCACGTCGTTGACCAACAGCCTGCGAGCAGCTTCGCGCCGATCTCTCGCAAGTTTGAGTCCGACATCTGGATAGACGCCGAACGAGAGCCGCTTCTCCTTGCCACCGAAGCGATACTTGAAGCGCCACCACTTTCCGCCAGCTGGCGCCAATTCAAGGTAGAGGCCCCCGCCGTCGAACATCTTGAACGGCTTATCCCTTGGTTTCGCAGATTTGATCGCGGTGTCTGTGAGGGGCATTTGGGGGCAACTGTCGACGGCGCTTCGTAAGATGCCCCCAATGTTGTCCCCAGTTGCCCCCAGTTGCCCCCAGATTTCAATGTTTTTGATCAGACAGATCCAGACCAAAATCAGGCTGTAGACCGCATCTTTTAGGGCCTATCGGGACTTTTTCGGACCGCTTGGATCTATCGGATGGTGGAGCCAGACGGGATCGAACCGTCGACCTCTTGCATGCCATGCAAGCGCTCTCCCAGCTGAGCTATGGCCCCAAAAACGCGAAGGTTGGCGATGTTAGGTGGCGCCCCTGGGGGTGTCAACCAAGTCGCGGAATTCCTTCTCCCACTTCTTGGTTTGCTTCTTCGAAACGCCGCCGAGCACTTCCAATGCGTCGCGCATGCGCATGCGCGTGAGATCCGCGCCCAGCACTTCCATCGAGTCGAAAAGCGGCAGCGACACGGACTGCCCGGAGATCGCAACGAACAGCGGGAACAGGAAGTCTCGGATCTTGAACCCCATCCCTGCAGCGAGTTGTTGAATACCTGCATGCAACGCATCGCGCTCCCAGTCGCGCACCTCATCCAGCCACCACAGCACGAACTGCAATATCCGTTTGATAGCTTCGTCGGCGACGTCCTTGTGCGCGAAATCGGCAGCGGTTACGGCGCGTCGCTCGCCCACCAGATAGCCAGCCAGCGGCACCAGATCGATGAGCCGCTCGGTGCGCTCCTGCACGAGTGGGACGAGCC
>JAQBCT010000354.1:0-2579 GCA_032124855.1 Gammaproteobacteria bacterium | reverse complement strand
GTCGCCGATCGCCGTCGGGTCGCCCATGACCACGAACAAGTTGCGCAACCCCAGCGCGTGCGCGGCGAGCCCGGGTCGTTGTTGGGCTGGAAGGCGCCATTCGACACCCCGCCGCAGAACGTGTTGTTGGTTGTCCACGGGAAAGAGAAGGTCCCCGCGCCGTGGGCTGCAACCCAGCCGGCCGGCAGCGATCCCGGCGCCACGCCCTCGAAATTCTCGCTCAGGATGGTCGTCGCGACCGGCGTGCCCGTGTCGAGCTGCGTCTTCAGCGTAGCGACGCCGTCAAACGAGAGCACGAGGAGGCGCAGATTGATCGGCGTCCCGGGTGCGACGGAACCATCGACACGAATACGATACGACTTGGAATTCGATCGCGTCACTCCGGGCGCAATCGTGCTGTAAGTCGAAAGCCCCTTGAGCACGGAGACACCCGGCGTGTCGCTCACCAGCACGGCAAGCGGCGACCGCACGTTCCCCTTGTTGAGCGGGTTGGTCACATAGTTGTAGAGCGGCACGGTGATATCAGCCGTCTCGCCCGGATTGATGTAGCCGTTGTGGCCGCTGTCGGTAAATGTCACGTTGCCGACACTGAGCGAGGCGTAGTTGACAAGATGCTCGAGCACGCCAACCTTGCGTACCGTTGCATCGATGCCGGTCAGCGTGGTGTCCGGCTGCCCGTCAACGAAACCGAGATCCGGCCGGTTGGCAAGAGCAAACCCGGCATAGAACGCGCCGCCCTGCGCCACGCCCTCGATGTAGTCACCCAGGTTCGGCTGGCCCGTGTCGTTGTTGTGGCCGGCATGGAAGGGCTGGAAGGTCAGTGGCCGCGGCTTGCTCCAGTGCTTGCCGCCATCGTACGAGAACGTATAGGTCACTTCGGACAGGTCGCCGCTCGTGGCGATGCCCTGGTCGTAGTAGAAAACCGAAATCCGGCCGGTCAGGTTATCCACCGCGACCGACGGGAACCACTGCGGCCGGTCCGTGCCCGGCCGGCTGTTGAGCACCAGCGGAGTCGAAAACGTCTGGCCGCGATCCGTGCTGCGCTGGAACACGATGTCCGAACCGTCGCCATTGTCGTTGTTCGGATAGACCAGGTAGATATTGCCGCGATTATGGCCGTGGGAGTTGTCCACCGCCATGCTGGGCGAGGTGTTGGAGCGGTCATTGCCGAGGATGTAGTCCTGGGTCAGGAACTCGGCTGAGGTTTCAGTAATGGGTTCCCAGCTGACTCCATTGTCGGTCGAGCGCGCAAACCCGACGGTATTGCCATACCCGAAGTTCGTGCCCGGGAACGGGAAGCGGCGCCACGCCACGTATGCATCGGAACTGCCGTTGCCCGCAAAGCGCGGTATCGAAGACTGGCCATCGTCTGCGCCATCGGACACAACCGCCGCCGGCGACCAGGTCGGAACGGCTGCGAGGATGTCGTCGGAATAGGTCGTCGAAATTGCGACGCCGCCATCAGAGAATGGCGTGAAATTCGACCAGCTCATGATCACGCGGCCGGTGTCCGGATCCACGTCCATGAACTCCTTGTCCGCGGCGTCCACGGCATTGCCGCTGCTGAAAATGAAACCATTCGGGTTGGTGGCCCCTGTGACCTCAAAGGGTCCGGCCCAGGTGTGACCGCAATCCGTCGACCGGTGCACACCCATGGTCTGGGCGAGCCCGGTGCGCTGGACGCCCCCTACCACGGTCGTGTAGGTCCTCACCATGATTGATGAATAGATGAAGTTGCAGGCGCCCAGGTACTTGACCTCGGGATCGCCGAATACCCGCGGATAGAGAGTTGCACCAATATTCGTGTCGCCAGGCGACGGCAGCTGCCCGCCATCCACGAAGGTGTTGCCGCCGTCATCCGAATACATGAACCCCGAGACGCTGGTCGGGTTGAGCGCAAATCCGCGCTGGTCGTTGAATCCCACCACGATGTGCTGGCCCGTGCTGTCAACGGCGATGGAAATTTCCGCCTGCCCGCCTCGCGGGCCGTCACGGAAGCCCGCTTCGCAATCCACCGCATTCACGCAGTCATCGTCATCCTGGGCATTCCGTCCGGCCGCTGCGCCCGCATCGGCGCTCGCCGCGCTGACGCGTGCCGCAGCTCCGCCTTTGGCAGCCTCCGAATCGCGCTGAACGCGCGCCACTTCAGCCGCTGCGCGAGCGCCCATGGCGGACATGCGCGTCGAGCTCGGATTCGCGCGTTCCGCACTTTCCAGCATGGCGCCTTTCGGCAACCCTGCTGCAACACGCGCGACCGGCGCGCCCATTGCCGATGCCGCGAGCAGCGCCGTCGCTGCCGTCGCGATCACTACAGCCGAAAGCCTGCACACTGTGGATGACATGAGCTTGCCCCCAATTCTTTGCGTTATGTAAACAGGAATTTGTTAAGTGGCCGCGCGGATTATTTGCCTCGCGCGGAAATTTCGCAATTGCTTTGTTGCCGCCAGAATCGTTCGGCGCATGAAATTTTTGTGACAGCGCCCGCTATGAAAGCGGATGAACTGCGAAGCACAAGTCCCTGACCGGCCTGCCGCCGATCAGGTGTTCCTGGATGATGCGCTCGATGTTTTCGGGTGTGG
>JAQBCT010000353.1:0-2746 GCA_032124855.1 Gammaproteobacteria bacterium | reverse complement strand
CATCTGATCATCGCGCTCGGCCGTCCAGATGCGTGGATCTGGATAATCACCCGCTTCATCGAAGCAGCGCGCGACGTCGAATGGCAGACAGTGTTCGAAGATCACCCAGTGCTGATACGCAGGCGCGAGGATCCGATGCGCTTCGCGATAGCATTCTGCCAGCGTTTTTCCGGCGCGCTTACCTGCTTCCACCGACTCGAACATAGCGCGCAGGAACGCGCGGGTGCCCTCGATTGCGTCCCGCGACGTTGCGGCGCTGGTAAGCGCGTCACCCCGCCCTGGAACCAGCTTCTCCGGCTGCAATGCCAGCAGCGCATCGAGTGTCGCCGGCCAGTCACGATGGTAGGCATCACCCGTGTAGGGTGTTGCGCCGAACTCGACCAGGTCGCCGGAGTACAGGACACGGCTGGCAGGCAGCCAAACCACGGTATCGCCCTTCGTATGGCCACGACCGGGATGCAGGATTTGAACCTCTGTCTTACCCAGATACAGCGTGAGCTCATGCTCGAATACGATGTTGGGCCACGTCAGCCCGGGCACCGAGTCGACGCCAGCGAAGAGTCGCGGAAATCGGCCCAGCTCCGATTCGAAATCCTGCTGACCGCGTTCTTCGATCAGATCACGGGTATCGCGCGACGCAATGATATTGTCAGCACCATAGGCTGATGCACCCAGTACCCGCACAGCATGATAGTGGCTCAAGACGATATGCTTGATCGGCTTGTCCGTGATTTCACGGATTCGCGCGATGACATCTGCGGCCATCTGCGGTGTTGCCTGGGCATCGACAATGAGCACGGCATCATCGCCCACAACCACACCCGTATTCGGATCGCCTTCGGCGGTGTACGCATAGGCGCCAAGCGCGAGTTCCACGAATGTGATCCGCTTGGCCGCCAGATCGGCGCGTGAGGCAAACTGTTTGGTCGCTGTCACCTCAACCCCCGCCGCTCGACGCGCTGTCGCGGAACAATTGATTCAGCTGATAGCCCGCGGGTATCTCGGTGGGCAATTTCGGATCCTCGACCAGGGTTTCGACCGGCTTCGAAATGTAGTCGCCCACGTCGTACTCCAGCGGCGCCAGGTCGTCGAGCGCGCCGATGTCGTCGCTGTAGCGATAGCGTCTATCGAGATCGTCGATGGGAGCCGCGATGCTCGCGACGCCGTCCGCCGCGCTGGTGATCGGGTGGGTCGGTGCGACGCTCGCACCATTTCTGGATTCCGAAAAGATCCACGCATCTGCAAAGCCACCGGATTGCGCACGGCCGAGCGCGGCAGCGGCGAGTTCCTTCGATGCATAGGGTCCTGCCGCGACGCGCTGATAGGGGCCATTGGGGGTGTCCGCCTGGCGCAACTCCATCGGCTCATGCAGCGCGGTCGCTGCACGCTGCATCTCACTCTGCGCCACTGCCGCATCCTGAAAACTCCCGACGGAGACCCAGAACGACGCATGCGCCGCCGCGCAGCACATGCAAGCGGACACAGCAATGAGAAAACGATTTCGGATCATGATGGGCCGAGTCTACCGCTGCCCAGAGGCACAAGAAAGACTGCTCGCCTTTGGAGGATTGTTGGTAGCCATCGCACAAATAGCAACGGGGCACAAGGCCCCGTTCATCGTGTGGCGCGCCCGGAGCGATTCGAACGCCCGACCCCCAAGTTCGTAGCCTGGTGCTCTATCCAACTGAGCTACGGGCGCACGAGGTCGCGTATTATCTGGAAGGGTTCCGGACTCGTCAAGGAAAGGCAGCCATCAGAATCAAACGAGAAATATCTTGCTTCGCCGCAGCGGTGTCTGGGCGATGAGCGAACCCGATCCGACCTCCGAAAAGCAGTTTCACGGCTGGCGTCTGATCGGCGTAATCATTAGCGTGATTGTGCTCTTGGCATTGGTCAGCGCGGCAGTCGACTGGAACGCTCTGGGTTGACTTCCCAGCCGCCCGCCCCGACTCAGCCCATCCACCACCACAATCCAGCGAGCACCACGGCGGTCACAGCGAATGAACCCGCGGCGATCACCCAGGTTTTCGCGCTGCGGGGTGATGCGCCGCGCTTGGCCGAACTGGGAAGCTGAAAGACGCATTCCACGGGACCAAAGCGAATTCGATCACCCGAAGCGAGAAAACTGATATTGCTCTTCTGACCGTTCACGAAGGTACCGTTGGCCGACATCTGGTCGATCAGCTTCCAGCGACTGCCTTCATTGACAATTTTGGCATGGAACCCGGAAACACCATCATCCGAAATGACGATCTGTTGTTCGGGATCACTGCCGATATTCCAGACGTTGGTCTGTAGATCGATTTTGAGCTTGAGTCGCTGTCCGGCATGGCGTCCGGTTTCGACGTTCAGGTAAGGCGCGTCGACATCCGCCACTGCGCGATCAACTGGGTTGGCCGCGAGCATCTTCTGCAGGTCCTTAGGGTCGAACAGCTTCGTGCCCTGCGCATCCTTTCTCTCGGGATCGGCCCACGCCCCCGGCGCTCGCGGTCGATTGGTTTCGTTTGCAATGACGGTTCGGTGTTCGCTGCCAGGCGATTCCCGCAGGACCGTCGCAGCCCCTGAGTCTGGCGGCGAAATCGTCGTCAGCTCCCACTGCTCTTCGTCGAATCGTATTCGATCGCCGGACTTCAGCTTGACCGATGTGGTGACAGCCGCATCGTTGAGAAAGGTGCCGTTCGCGGATCCAAGATCCTCCAGCCACACATCACCGTCGCGGTTGGTAAGTTGCGCGTGCCGCCGGGAG
>JAQBCT010000352.1:0-3817 GCA_032124855.1 Gammaproteobacteria bacterium | reverse complement strand
GCCGCGCGTGAGCATGTTCGGATTCGGTGAACGAGCGTGACCCGATCGGGACTCGAACTTCGCGGCGTCGAACTGCGGGTGGATGGCCAGACGCACATCCACCCCGTCAACGTCGCGCTTGCGCCGCAGGGATTCAATATCCTGCTCGGACCGACGCTGGCCGGCAAGACCACATTGATGCGCCTGATGGCGGGCCTGCTGAGACCAACTGCCGGCGAGCTGTGGTTTCACGGACGCAACGTCACCGGGGTGCCGGTGCGTGCCCGCGGCGTGGCGATGGTTTATCAGCAGTTCATCAATTACGGGCACCTGACCGTCTTCGACAACATCGCTTCGCCATTGAAGGTTGCGCGCGCCAGCCGCGCCGAGATCAAGGCCCGGGTCGGTAGCATCGCGGAACTCCTGCAGCTGTCGCCGTTGCTGGATCGGCGACCGGGCGAATTGTCCGGCGGGCAGCAGCAGCGCACGGCGCTCGCGCGCGCGCTGGCCAAGGATGCCGGCCTCGTGCTGCTCGACGAACCGCTCGCCAATCTCGACTACAAGCTGCGCGAGGCGCTGCGCGACGAATTGCCGCGGATATTCGCCGATCGGGACTGCACGGTGGTCTATGCCACGACCGAGCCCACCGAAGCACTGCTGCTCGGCGGCCACACGGCGACGATCCACGAGGGTAGGATCACCCAGTTCGGCGCGACATCGGACGTCTATCGCCGGCCGGCCTACCTGCTCGCCGCTCACGCATTTTCCGATCCGCCGATGAATTGCGCGCCGGTCGTGAAGCGCGACGGGCGCTTTGAGCTCGCCGACGTGACCTCCTGGCCGGCCGGGCGCGGACTCGCGCAACTGGCGGATGGACCGTACACGCTCGGCCTGCGGCCGCATCGCGTGCAGCCACTGGCCGCTGGCGCGAATGACGCGATCAGGGTTGAAGGACGTGTTGCGATCGCCGAGATCAGCGGTTCGGAAAGCGTCGTGCACTTCGACCTGCGCGGGCGCACCTGGGTGTCGCAGTCGCATGGCATATGCGGGTACGACGTGGGCGCGACCGCGGCGTTCGGCCTTGATGTTTCGCGTGCCCTGTACTTTGCTCCCGACGGTCGCTGTGTCGGCGCGGCGGAAGACTGAGAGAGCACGTGGCGCGCATCAGCCTGAAGAATCTTAGGCACAGTTACCGGCCCGCCCCGGCGGCGGATTCCGACTGGGCGCTGAAGCGATTCGAGCTGGCATTCCCGGACGGCAGCGCCAACGCGCTGCTGGGACCTTCTGGCTGCGGCAAAACGACGCTCCTGAACATCATTTCCGGCCTGCTGAAACCGAGCGGAGGATCGGTCTGGTTCGACGATCGCGATGTCACTGCACTGGCGCCCGATGCGCGCGACATTGCACAGGTATTCCAGTTCCCGGTCGTCTACGACACCATGAGCGTGTACGACAACCTCGCCTTTCCGCTGCGCAATCGCGGTGTGCGTGGCGATGCGGTTGACCGCCGCGTGCGCGAGATTGCAGCCCTGCTCGATCTCGGAGACATGCTGGATCGCAGGGCATCCGGATTGACGGCCGACGGGAAGCAGAAAATCTCGCTCGGACGCGGTCTGGTGCGCTCCGACGTCAACGTGATCATGTTCGACGAGCCATTGACGGTGATCGATCCGCAGCTGAAGTGGCGCCTGCGTTCCAAGCTGAAGGAACTGCATCGGCGGCTCGGCATCACGATGATCTACGTGACGCACGACCAGACCGAGGCGCTGACCTTCGCCGACCGCGTGATCGTGATGAACGACGGGATCGTGGTGCAGGCAGGAACGCCGGTGGACCTGTTCGAGCGGCCGCAGCACACTTTTGTCGGGCACTTCATCGGCTCGCCTGGAATGAATTTGCTGCCGGCGACATATGACGGCGGCGTGGCGCGCTTCGCCGGGCATGCGGTGCAGATGGCAGCTGCGCCGGGAGCGGTCCCCGCGGGAGCGCAACTCCAGATCGGCGTGCGGCCGGAGTTCGTTTCGTTTGCCGGAACCGGCATCCCGGTGAGCATCGACAAGATCGCGGACGCCGGCCGCTTTCGCGTCGTGGAGACGCGGCACGGGCAGTCCACCATCCGGATGCTGGTGGGCGAGGACATGCCGCTGCCCTCGGAACGGGCGTTCCTGCAATTCGACCCCTCGTTCACCTACCTGTACGCGGATGGGTGGCGCCAGGCGGGAGGGCCCGGATGAACGGGCGCACGCCAAATCAGAAGGCCTGGTGGCTGGTGATGCCGGTGGTCGTGCTGGTCGCCTTCAACGCCGTCATTCCGCTGATGACGGTCGTCAACTACTCGGTGCAGGAGACCTTCGGCGACAACCAGTTCTTCTTCGAGGGCGTGACCTGGTTCGAGCAGATTCTGCATTCGTCGCGCTTCCACGAGGCACTTCAGCGCCAGCTGCTGTTCACGGCGATCATCCTCGCCATCGAGCTGCCGCTTGGCGTGGCCATTGCGCTGGCGATGCCGCGGCGTGGCCCGTGGGCGTCAGTCTGCCTGGTATTGATGGCAATGCCGCTGCTCATTCCGTGGAATGTCGTCGGCGCCATGTGGAATATCCTTGCATTGCCCGACATCGGTCTGCTCGGCCACTCGCTGAACGCGCTCGGCATCGACTACAATTTTACGCGCCAGCCGCTGGCGGCCTGGTCCACGCTGATCGCGATGGATGTCTGGCACTGTACGTCGCTGGTGGTGCTGCTCGCCTACGCCGGCTTGTCGGCCATTCCAAATGCCTTCTACGAAGCGGCGAAAATCGACGGCGCATCGGCCTGGGCCGTGTTCCGCTACATCCAGTTGCCGAAGATGAAGCGCGTGCTGATGATCGCCGTGCTGCTGCGCTTCATGGACAGCTTCATGGTCTACACCGAGGCCATCGTGCTGACCGGCGGCGGTCCCGGCAATGCCACGTCACTGCTGTCGATTGACCTGGTCAAGATCGCGCTGGGCCAGTTCGATCTGGGCCCGGCGGCGGCCATGTCGCTGATTTATTTCCTGATCATCCTGCTGCTGTCGTGGATCTTCTATGCGGTGATGACCCGCGACGAGGCGCAGTGATGGGAACCCTGCGCGCAGCGGTGCGGCAATGAGGCGGATAAAGTGGCTGCTCCCGGCGCTGTACATCCTGTTTGTGCTGCTGCCGATCTATTGGCTGCTGAACATGTCGTTCAAGACGACCAACGAGATCCTTGGGTCATTCACGTTGTGGCCGGATCATTTCACGCTGCAGAACTACCGCACGATCCTGACCGACCCGACCTGGTACACCGGCTACCTGAATTCACTCGCCTACGTGCTGATGAATACGGTCATCAGCGTGACACTGGCGCTGCCCGCCGCGTACGCGTTTTCGCGCTATCGTTTCATGGGCGACAAGCACCTGTTCTTCTGGCTGCTCACCAACCGCATGGCGCCACCCGCGGTATTTGCGCTGCCGTTTTTCCAGTTGTATTCCGCCATCGGATTGTTCGACACTCATATCGCGGTGGCGCTCGCACACTGCCTGTTCAACATCCCGCTGGCGGTATGGATCCTCGAAGGATTCATGTCCGGCGTGCCAAAGGAACTGGACGAAACCGCATTCGTCGATGGTTATCCGTTCTGGCGTTTCTTCATCCGGATATTCATCCCGACGATCGCGGCCGGCATCGGGGTCGCGGCGTTTTTCTGCTTCATGTTCTCCTGGGTCGAGCTGCTGCTGGCCAAGACGCTGACTGCGGTTGTCGCCAAGCCGATCGCTGCAGTGATGACGCGAACCGCAAGCACCTCCGGATACGAGCTGGGTCTGCTGGCTGCGGC
>JAQBCT010000351.1:0-4699 GCA_032124855.1 Gammaproteobacteria bacterium | reverse complement strand
GCGCCACCACCTCCACCTGCGCATCGTTGCGCTGTGCGCGAATCTCTTCGACAGCAGTCGCTGCGCGCGCCGGATCGCGACTCGCAATGATGACGCGGGCGTTCTTTCCCGCGACTGCCTTGGCCGCCTCCAGCCCAATGCCGCTGTTACCGCCGGTGATCACCACCACCCGACCGCTCAGATCCGGGAGGTCATTCACCTGCCATGCCATCACTGATTCCTCCTGATCTCCCGCACGTCCGGCTGTTACGCGCGCGTCAGTGGTTTCAACTGTTCAAGCAGCGCGTCCTCGTCCGGAAATGCATGCGTAGCGAACTTCGAATACACCAGCACACCGTCAACACGCACATCGAATACGCCCCCGCCACCCTTGATCAGTTGCGCGTCGACGGAAAATGTCTCTTTCAACCGGGCAGCCAGACTGGCCGCCGTAGGCAAATAATTTCAGGCGCCGCAATACGTGATGCTGATTTCCATTTCCAGGTTCCCGCAGGGTTCGAGGCGCCCACTATATCCGGAAGCAATGGGGCCGGAGTGGTTTTCCCGACGTGCGACGCAGTGGTTGGTTACCATATGGCGGGGTCGAAAACGCACTCTGGCCCCCTTTCATAAACAGCGGATAAATCACCTTTGGCATCGACGAACGACCCGGCTGAACCCGACGCCCCCGCGCATCCCTCAGCACTCTCCCCCCTGCAGCATCCGATCTTCCGCCACGTGTGGCTGGCGAGCACGGTCTCCAACCTCGGCGGCATGATTCAGTCGGTGGGCGCATCCTGGCTGATGATCTCGCTGGCGCAGTCGCCGGATATGGTCGCGCTGGTGCAGGCGTCCGTCACGCTGCCGATTATGCTGCTGTCGCTGGTGGCCGGTGCACTGGCGGATAGTCTCGACCGCCGCCACGTCATGCTGGCGGCGCAGGGTTTCATGCTCACCGTCTCCATCGCGTTGTCCGTCTGCGCAGCGACCGGCCTGATCACACCCTGGCTGCTGTTGACGTTCACCTTTCTGCTGGGCTGCGGCGGCGCGTTCAATGCGCCCGCGTGGCAGGCATCTGTGCGCGATATGGTGCCGCGCGACGAATTACCCGGTGCCGTGGCGCTCAACGGTATGGGCTTCAACATGGCGCGCAGCATCGGACCGGCCATCGGCGGTGCCATTGTTGCGGCGGCAGGTGCGGCAACTGCATTCGCCATCAACGCGTTCAGCTATGTGGCCCTGATCGGCGTGCTGACACGCTGGCGTCCCGCGCCCAGCGAACAGTTGCTGCCACGGGAAACGCTGGGCATCGCGGTGTCGGCGGGTATTCGGTACGTATCGATGTCCCCCGCCATACGCACCGTGCTGTTGCGCAGTCTCGTCTTCGGCTTTGGCGGCAGCGCGTTGATGGCGCTGATGCCTGTCGTCGCGAAGCACCTCATCGGTGGCGGCCCGCTCACCTACGGCGCGCTGCTCGGTGCCTTCGGCGTGGGCGCTGTGGCCGGCGGACTCGCGACTGCACGATTACGTCAGGCGATATCCACCCAGGCGATCGTGCGCTGGTCGAGCATCGCAGTCGGTGCCGGCGCAGCGCTTGCCGCGACAAGCCCCTATCTAGTCGTGACCATGGCGGCCCTGATTTTGGCTGGTGCCGGCTGGGTGCTCACCTTGTCCACATTCAATGTCGCGGTGCAGATGTCGGCGCCGCGCTGGGTGGTCGCACGCGCGCTGTCGCTGTATCAGATGGCGGCATTCGGCGGCATGGCGGCCGGCAGCTGGTTGTGGGGCAACGTCGCCACGCACCATGGCGTGAGCACGGCGCTGTACCTGGGTGCAGTGGTCACATTTGTCAGCGTGCTGATCGGTCGCTGGCTGACGCTGCCGCAAACGGAACAGCTGAACCTCGACCCACTGCGCGTGTGGACGGCGCCGCCCACCGCAGTGCCGGTACAACCGCAGACCGGACCCGTGGTCGTGACCGTTGAGTACGTCATCGATGAAGCCGACATTCTCGAATTTCTCGGCGCGATGGCAGAGCGGCGCCGCATTCGACGCCGCGACGGTGCACGCTACTGGACACTGCTGCGCGATCTCGCTGATGCCCGGGTATGGATCGAGCGCTACGAAACGGCCACCTGGCTCGACTATATCCGCCACAACAATCGCCTGACGCACGACGACGCGATCATTCCCGAGCGGTTACGTGCACTGCACCGCGGTGACGAATTGCCGCGCGTGCGGCGCATGATCGAGCGCCAGACAGGCTCGCTGCCCGACGGCTACACGCCGGGTACACGCGAACTGACGGAGGCATTGACCGATCCGGCGCGTTCGTCGTAGCGCAGCCGACGTGATCGAACAGGCGCTCTTACGCGCCCGTGCCTCGCAGCCGGCCGCGCTGCAGCGCCACCGCTGCGCTGCCCAGTACAGCCGCCGCGGAGGTCGCGTACGCAATGGCAAACTTGCCCAACGCGCACGATCGGGCTAGCCCCGCAAGCGTGTCGTCTGCGCCGACGCTCAACTGTCGCAACATGGCGGCGTTTTCAACGTAATCCAGCGCACCGGCCAACCACATCGCCCACGCCAGCACGATTGCCACTCGCGCGAGCCACGCCCACCGCAGGCGAACGCCCACCCAGGTGACCCACGCCGACAGCGCAATGACATACACAGGAATGTAGACAAAGCAGTCGACCACCGTCTGGAGCTGCGCCGCCGCACGCGCGGCCGCGTCCCAGGACGCAAGGATCACGGCGGCCTGCTCGGCGGTTCCCGCCAATTCGAAGCCAAGGATGCCGCGCGGATTGACCGCATTGAGCATCGGTTTGCCGAGTTGGCCCATCAGCAGCGTGACTGCGACGAAGGCCACGACGAGCACCACCACCCAGTGGCCTTTCAGCGTGCTGAACCGCGGCGGCTTCATCGGCTTGATCCTGATTGGACGACATCGAACGGACGGTGCTCACGATACTGCGCTTGCACCCATGGCACGGCGGGATGGCCCTGCCAACGCGACAGCAACTCCGTCAGCGCAACCGGCACAGGCGGCCGTTGCCGCATATCCGGATGATCGAGCAGGACCACGGGCGACAACAGCGCCGCGACAGTGAGATCCGCCACAGAGAATTCATTTCCCACCAAGGCGCCCTGGCGCGCCGCCGTTGCAACCCAGTCGAGCGCGCGCTCCACCGCATCGAAGGACCTGGCGACATTCTCAGGTGTCACGCCGTTTGCCTTGGCCATCAAGGGTCGCACGGCCGGCAACGCCATCCGGTAGCCCCACCGTTTCGGCAACGACTCGCCGTGCGCAAACAGCCGCGCCACATAACCCAGCTCCCGTACAAATACCGAGAACGCCACCGTGCGCGTCGCAGGCTCCACTTCCGCGTCGAAGCGCGCCTGAAGGGCCAGTGCTTCTGCACGCAGACGCGCATCGCGCAGATACAGCGGCCGCTGCGGGAATCGCTGCTCCAGCGCATCGATGATGCGCGCGGATCCGGCGATCACCTCGTCGTCGATCGTCAACACTGGTGTGCTTGTCTGTCCCGACAACTTGCGCATCGCCGCTTGATGCGGCCCCGGCAGATGGCTGATGCGTAGGTGCAGCAATTGTTTATGCGCCAACGCCCAGCGCACCTTGTCGTTGAAATGCGAGCCACGAAACTGATGCAGGACGAGCTGCGCCGACGGTTCACTACCCGACATGGACATACCCGTACCACCTTTGCATGTTGACCATCATATAATCATTGCATTATGTTCAACATCCTAGCAACCTCATCCGTGGAAAGATCATGCGCTACCAGCCAGGGCACAAGGCAGCTTCCCGAGGAAAGGTTCTCGACACCGCTGCGCGACTGTTTCGCGCGAACGGCTATGAAGGCGTGGGCATCGACACAATCATGGCCGAGGCGGGAATGACCCGCGGCGCCTTCTATGGCCATTTCCCTTCCAAGGAAGATCTGTTTGCAGCCGTTCTGCAGCGCGAAGCCGATTTCGTGGTGCGCATGCAACGGCGCGAAGGTAAGACCAAGCAGGACCTTACGAAGCAGGCAATGGATGTCGTGCGGGGTTACCTCGCACCGCAGAACCGCGAGCGGGTTGCCAACGGTTGCATGATGGCGTCCCTTTCAATCGACACCGCCCGCGCGTCACCGGCGGCACAGCGCGCCTTTGCCCAGACGTTCTCGGAACTGATTGACGAATTCACGCGAGGGCTGCCGCGTGCCAAGCCATACGATCCGCGCGCGCTCGCCAGCCTGTCGCTGTGTGTAGGCGGCCTGATCCTGTCGCGTGCCGTGGGTGATGCGGCATTGGCGAAACGTATTCTCGCGGCTTGCGAAAACGCCGTTGCAGCCGAGCTCGAGCCATGAGACGCAGCATCCGCATCACGCTGTGGACGCTGGCCGTCACGGCCATCGGCATTGCTGGCGCGCCTCTGTTCGGGCCCGCGCTTGGCCTGAACAGCTATCGCGCGGCGACGCCGCCGGCGGGTGAAGCAGTGGCCCTGCCCGGCGGGCAATCTCTCAATGTCGTCATGCAGTGTGCCGGTGATGGCCAGACCATCGTGCTGGTTCATGGCCTGCCCGGTGGCGCGGCCCAAACCGCGCCGCTCGCACGAGCGTTGTGCGAGCGAGGTTACCGCACCCTGCACTACGACCGAATGGGCTGGGGCTATTCCAGCGCCCGTCGCTCCGAGCCGGCCACGCTCGAGCAGAAT
>JAQBCT010000350.1:0-2748 GCA_032124855.1 Gammaproteobacteria bacterium | reverse complement strand
CCATTTATCCGAACACCAAGATGGGCAACGAGCGCATGGTGGAAGTCGCGCGCAAATATGGCTCCAACCGAATTTTCATCGACTCGAGCGCGGACTGGGGCGTATCGGATCCGCTGGCGGTGCCCAAGACCGCGCAGCTGATGCTGGATCGCGGCATTGCAACGAAGGACGTCGAGGCGATCTGCTACGGCAATGCGCTCAAGGCGTTCGGTCAGAGCGGTCAGATAAAAGAAGAGCACTGGCTCAATCCGGCGCCGATTGATCAGCGCGTGCTGTTCGAAGGCAATTCCGTGTTGCGCGGGCAAACGCCGCGTGTCGGAGAAGCGACTGTCGCCGAGCGCATTGATTCGGTGGTATTCAAATAGGCCTGATGCGGCCCTGCGGAACAGGAAAAATGCGATGAGCGTCGAACTGATCAAGCCGATCGCCGAGCCCGGCATGGAAGCGGTGTACCACCAGGAATTCGCGGTGCGTTACGACTATCCGGTCCATTTCACCGAGCATTTGTTCGCACGTGGCAATCCGGTGTTCGTGCAGTCAATCGTGCGCCGTGAGCCGGCCAAGCGTCATCGCGTTGTCGTTTTCCTGGATGCCAATGTTGCGGCGAGTTGGCCAACGCTGGTGCATGACATTGCCGCCTATGCGCAAGTGTATGCGGAGTCGCTGGAGCTGGTCGGGCGCCCGGAAGTGGTGGCGGGCGGCGAGCACGTGAAAAACGACCCCGCGCTGGTAACCGGCCTGCAACGCCGTCTGGTCGAACTCAAGATCGATCGCCACTCTTTCGTCGTCGGAATCGGTGGCGGAGCCTTCCTGGACATGATCGGCTTCGTTGCCGCTACCACCCATCGCGGCATCCGTCACATCCGCGTGCCGACCACGGTGCTCGGTCAGAACGACTCCGGCGTTGGCGTAAAGAACGGCATCAACGCATTCGGAATGAAGAACCTGCTCGGCTGTTTCGCACCGCCGTTCGCAGTGTTGAACGACGCCGACTTTCTGCGCACGCTGCATCCGCGCGACAAGATCGCCGGCATTGCCGAAGCGGTCAAGGTTGCGCTGATTCGCGATGCATTGTTCTTCGAATGGCTTGATCAACATGCACAAGCGTTGCGCGACTGTGAGCCGCAGGCGATGGCCCGCATGATCCGGCGCTGCGCCGAGTTGCACATGCGCCAGATCGCGCACGGCGGCGATCCGTTCGAAACCGGCAGTGCGCGTCCGCTCGACTACGGCCACTGGTCGGCGCACAAGCTCGAAGGAATGACCGCCCACGAATTGCGCCACGGTGAAGCCGTGGCGATTGGCCTGGCGCTTGATACGCGTTACTCGGTGCAGATCGGCATGTTGGCAGCGGGCGGGGAAGAGCGCGTTTACCAGTTGCTCAAGCGCCTTGGTTTCTATCTGTGGCATCCGGCGATGGAGACGCGCGATGAGCAGGGGCGGCTGGTAGTTATGCGCGGCATCGAGGAGTTCCGCGAGCATCTCGGCGGCGAGTTGAACATCACGCTGCTACGTGATATCGGCCACGGCGAGGAAGTGCATGCGATGGACAACGACGAAATCCTGCATGCGATTACGTGGCTGCGCCGGAAAGAGACCGGGCAGTGAAGATTGGCGCTGACGGCGCGCATCTGACCTATTGCAGCAACATCCATCCGGGAGAATCCTGGACCGAAGTCCGTGCAAACATCGAACGTTATTTTCCCGCGGTGCGCGATCGCGTGGCGCCGGACGCGCTGTTTGGAGTCGGACTGCGCCTGTCGGCCCGCGCGGCGCGGGAACTGGGCAGCGGCGATGCGCTTGCCGAATTTCGCGAGTTCCTGGCTCGCGACAAGCTTTACGTCTTCACCATAAACGGTTTTCCGTACGGGCCTTTCCACGGCACGCGGGTCAAGGAGGAGGTTTATCTTCCCGACTGGCGCGACGATGAACGCTTGCGTTACACCGACGAACTGGCGGATTTGCTGGTGCAACTGCTGCCCGAGGGTGTGGAAGGCAGTATCAGCACCGTGCCCGGCGCGTTCAAGCCGGCGATGCAAGGCGGGGCGGATGTCGAAATCATTGCGGACAACATGCTGCGGCATGTCGCGAAGCTGGTGGAAATCAAGCGCAGCAGCGGCCAGCGCATCGCGCTGGCGATCGAGCCTGAGCCGCATTGTTTTCTGGAGACAATCGACGAAAGCGTCCGCTTTTTCCGCGAGCATCTTTTCAGTGAGGGCGCGGTACGCCGTCTGCGCGAGCTCACCGGACTCGATCAAGAGTCGGCAGCGGCGGCGCTGCGCGAGCATATCGGCTTGTGCCTGGATTTGTGCCATGCGGCGGTCGAATTCGAAGACCCGGCAGGATGCATTCGCGATTTGCAAGACGCCGGCATCCGTGTGACCAAACTGCAGATCAGTGCCGGGCTGCGCTTGCCGGAACTGACGCCGGACGCAGTGACCGCATTGAAACAGTTCGACGATCCGGTCTATTTGCATCAGGTCGTGGAACATGGGCCTGGCGGAATCAAACGCTATGCAGACCTGCCGGAAGCGCTGGCGACGGCAACAGGCCAGGCGGGCAAGGCGGACGGGCGGGAATGGCGGGTGCATTGCCATGTGCCGATTTTCATGGACGACCTTGGCGCATTCTCATCGACGCGATCTTTCATCAGTGAAGTGCTCGATATCCACAAGCGCGATTCCGTGTCTGCGCATCTGGAAGTCGAGACCTACACGTGGAATGTATTGCCTGAACATCTGCGCGCCG
>JAQBCT010000349.1:0-27844 GCA_032124855.1 Gammaproteobacteria bacterium | reverse complement strand
GCCGCGAGTCAGGCCGAGCGTCTTGAACAGCGCCACTTCGCGCGAGCGGCGGGCCGCGCTGGCGCCGATGGCTCCGATCAGGATCGCCGCGCCTGATAGTACGCTGCACCAACCCAGGAGGCGCACGCCGACGCCGACGCGCTGCAGGACGCTGGCGAGCCGTTCGAGGATCTCGCGCACGCGCAAGATCGTCACGTTGGGGTAGTCGCGGACGAGCAGGTCTTGCAACGGGTCCTCGCCCGCTTTGGAGATGCGCGCCGCGGCGACGCGGAACTGAGGCGCGTCTTCCAGGACACCGGGCTCGACCAGCACGAAGAAATTGAGGCTGAACGTGCGCCATTCCACCTTGCGCAGACTGGTCACGACCAGTCAGTCCTCAGTCACGCCTTTGGGGGCACGCTGCTTCATGAAACCGAACATATAGCCGGCCACGCGTCGCATCTGGATCTCTTCGGAGCCTTCGGTGATCCGGTAGCGGCGATGGTGACGGTAGATATGCTCAAACGGTTTGTGCCGCGAATAGCCCAGTCCACCGTGCACCTGCATCGCGCGATCGGCCGCGTCGCAGCACAGCCGGTTGGACCAGTAATTACACATCGAGACCTTGTCCGAAACGGAGAACGCGCCGTAGGTATCCATTTGCCAGGCGGTTTTGTGAATCAGCGCGCGCAGCATTTCGCACTGCGTCTGCAGTTCCACCAGCGGAAACTGAATCGCCTGATTGGTGGCCAGGGCTTTGCCGAACGGTTTGCGGACTTTGGCGTATTCCACCGATTCGTTGATGCAGAACTGCGCGGCACCGAGGCTCGACGCCGCCTGCCGGATCCGGTTTTCGTTGAAGAACATCTGCACGACGCCCAGTCCCTTGCCTTCGCCACCGAAGATCGAATGATTGGGAACGTGTACATCCGTCAAAGAAATGCGGCCGTGATCGGTGGGCATGTTGAACGTCCACATCATCTCTTCGACCTTGAAACCCTTTGAATCGGTTGGCGTGAGAAATGCCGTGATGCCATTGCCGTCGCCGGCCTTGCCCGAGGTCCGCGCAAAGATCAGATCGTATTTCGCCTTGTGAATCCCGGTGTTCCACGTCTTGCCACCATTGATGACCCAGTCGTCGCCGTCCCGCACCGCCACAGTCTCCATGTGGGTTGCATCGGAACCGTGATCCGGTTCAGTGATGCCGAAGGCGAAGCCGCGTTGTCCCGCCAGCATGGCCGGAACCCACTCCTTCTTCTGCTCCTCGGTACCGTGATGCAGCATCAGCATCAGGCCCACGTTGTTGCCAACGATGGAGTGTTCGTTCTGCAGATCGTTATGCAGCCCAAGCCCCTTCGACGCGAAGTGCTCTCGGATGACGGCCATGCCGAGGTTGGTGCCGTCCTTGCCTCCGTATGCTTTCGGGAACGGATAGCGGTAGTGGCCCGCGTCGTCGGTGAGCTTGCGCGCCTTGGCCAGTAGCGCTTCCCAGTCCTCCGACGGCAGCCCGCCTCTGTCCCAGTCAGTGCGCGCATCCTCGCGGCGGTGGTCGAAGAAGCGGATATTGTCGTCGGAATTTTCCAGCGGCTTGATCACACGCTCGATGAAGTCGTCGAGTTCCACGAGATAGTCGGCAAGGTCTTTCGGTAGTTCGAAGTTCACGTTGGCTGTCCCCCTTGAATGAGTGGGGACTATATCGGGATCGGGATCGCGGCTAAAGCCGCTCCCACAGCTGAGGTGTAGGAGGGGCTTGTGGGAGGGGCTTCAGCCCCGATCCTTGCAGGAGGGGCTTTAGCCCCGATCTTTGCCGCAGGCACCTCAATCAAGGATCGGGGCTGAAGCCCCTCCTACACACACACCCCACACCTCAGGAAACGCGCCGGTTGTGCCCCTTCCAATACGGTTCGCGCAGGTCTTTCTTGAGAATCTTGCCCGACGGATTGCGCGGAATGGCATCCGACCAGTCCACCGACGTCGGACATTTGTAGCGCGCCAGGTTCTCGCGGCAGAACGCGATGACAGAGGCTTCATCCAGCGACAGATCTGCGCGCGTCACGATTGCCTTCACGGTTTCGCCCCAGCGTTCGCTCGGCACGCCGATCACGGCGGCGTCCTTGACCAGCGGATGTCGCATCAATACGTTTTCCACTTCGGCGGGATAAATATTCTCGCCGCCAGAAATAATCATGTCTTTCACGCGGTCGTGGATGTACAGATACGCATCCTTCAGATAGCCAACATCGCCCGTGCGCAACCAGCCATCGGCGGTAATGGTCTGCGCCGTCGCCTCCGGATTCTTCCAGTACCCCTTCATCACGCTGCGGCCACGGATGCAAATCTCGCCCACGCCACCGTTCGGCACCTCAGTCACGCCGTCGGGACCCACGATCTTCAACTCAAGATCACCCGGCGGTCTGCCGCAGGAGCGCAATAAATCAGCGCGGGTGCCGCCGGGATCATGGTCCTCGGGTAGCAGCAGCGTACCCATACCGGTGGTTTCGGTCAGTCCATAGCCCTGCATGAAACCGCAGTCGAATATTCTGATGGATCGGCCTAGCACCTCCTCGCTGATCGGCGATGCGCCGTACACGATGAGTTCGAGGCTCGAAAAATCCACCGACTCGATCTTTGGCGTCGCCACCAGCGCCTGCAGCACCGCCGGAACGAACAGCGCGTGCGTCACCCGCTGTGTGGGAATCAGCGACAGAATCTGCGGCAGGTCCACATCGCGCAGCACCACGGTTTGCGCACCCATGTACTGGCCGACAACCGCCCACCCGCTGCCTGCAATATGAAACAGCGGCATGCAGACGAGATTCACAGCGTCTGCCGACATCCGGTACAAGTTGTAGCCCGCGTTGAACAACCCCAGAAAATTGTCGTGCGTGGTCTCTACACCCTTGGGCATCCCCGTGGTGCCGGACGTATACAGCTGAAAACACGTGGCGTGAGGCGACAGCTCAATGGCTGGGTCCACCGCGTCGTGGCCAGCAATCCACTGCGCGTAACTCGGATACGGGGTGTCGGATGAATCGCCCAGCACGACCACTTGCGCGATCTTGGGCAGATCCATCAGTTGGAGGTAACTCAGGAATTCCCGCCCAATCAGCAAGACCTTCGCGTCGCTGTGGTTGACGATGTACTCCACCTCAGGCGGCGCCAGCCGCCAGTTGACGGCGACAGTCACGGCACCCAACTTGCCGCCGCCATAGAGATAGGGGAAATACTCGGGCGCGTTCTTGTCGAAAAAAGCGATCCGATCCTGGGACGTTACGCCGCCGGCCGACAGTGCCGACGCCACCTGGTTGGATTCCTGATGCAGCTGCGCGAATGTCCAGCTACGGCCATCGGCGGGATACAGCAGCGCCGGTTTATCACCTCGCTCGAGCGCATGGCGGCGCAGGATATCAGGCAGTGTCGAGATCTGCATTGCCCCTCCTTTCTCGTGTTGCCCCTGTGGCTCATGGTGCCACACACATCGACACATCGCTGGCGCGCCTGGTAACTATTTGCCGATGGCCCGCGTATCCGTCGTGCACGTCAAACCAATCGAGGAGCACACATGAACACTCGCCTCATTCGCCGCCTTGCGACGACCTGCCTGTTCAGCGCGGCACTGCCCGCGCTCGCGAGCGGTCCATTGCGCTACGAGGTCAGCATCACCAACCTGACCAAGGCGCAGACTTTTACGCCTCAACTGATTGCGACACACGCTCACTCCGTACATCTGTTCACACCGGGACAGCCGGCTACCGAAGCGTTGGAGATTCTTGCTGAAGGCGGCGACACGGCCCCGCTGACCGATGCGCTCGAAGCGCTTGGCGGTCGTGTGGGGGACGTGGCAACGGCGGCTGGCCTGTTGCTGCCCGGTGAGTCCCGCTCGATCGTGATCCAGGCGTCTCCCAGCCATCGCCACCTGAGCGTCGCCGCCATGCTCATTCCCACAAACGATACGTTCTTCGCCATCGATGCGATGACGCTGCCGCGCAGCGGCACCCAGAGCGAGTTCGCAACAGCGTGGGATGCCGGGACCGAAGCCAACGATCAGAGCTGTACGAATATTCCTGGACCGCGCTGCGGCGGCGCGGGCCACTCACCGGGCCCCAACGAGGCCGACGAGGGCTACATCTACGTCTCGAACGGATTTCACGAGTTGGGTACAGACGATGGCGCGGGCGGCGAAGTGCTGCGGCCGCCGGAGTACGACTGGCACAATCCAGTTGCGCGCGTTACGGTCAAACGGGTCCATTGAAGTACTGATGCGCAGACGGTTGGGGGCACAAGTGGCCCCAACCATTACCGACCCAACAAGGCGCCATGCAACGCGATTATGCGGACGACGAGGCACGCTGGTCGGCACTGATGCGGCAAAGTCAGATCGGTGACGCCGCATCCTATGCCCAGCTTCTCAACGAACTCGGGGACGTGATCGAGGCGTTTCTGCGCACGCGCTTCGGCCGTGCCCATTTCGTGGAAGACTGTGTGCAGGAAAGCCTGCTGGCGCTCCACCGGGCCCGGCATTCCTACGACACGGGCCGCCCATTCCGGCCGTGGATGTTCGCAGTGGTGCGGCACAAGACCATCGACGTGCTGCGAGCCCGGCGGGACACGCCCGACGCCCTAACCGCGGAATTGAGCGGCGACGATTCAGTCAATTCCAACGAGGCTGCCATGGAAGGCACGTGGCTGCTGCGGCGCCTAAGTCCCAGTCATCGCGAGGCACTGACGCTGACCAAGCTCATCGGCATGACCGTCGCAGAGGCGGCAGAGCGCGTCGGAATTTCAGAGGGTGCCATGAAAGTACGCATCCATCGCGCGCTTACGGCCACCCGCAAACTGATGGAAGCGGATTCCCGATGAATCGCAGTCGCCAGAACCTCATCAACGCACTTGCAGCCGATCTCAGGGTCGCGCCGAAACGGCTTCCGCTGGCCGCAGTAGCGCTGCTGTGGGGCATCGTCACAGTGTGCTGGGCGGCGGTCAGCATGTCCGCCATGGGCCCGTTTCGTGCCGGCGCCTTTGCGCAGTTGTTGGTGAATCCACAACTCTCGTTCGAGTCGGCTCTTGGAGTGGCGGCGATCCTCGCCATGACCTGGTATGCCTTCGCGCAGGCAGTGCCCGGGCGGGCGTCATCAATCGGCGCGCTGTGCGCCGCCGGATTCACTGGGGCCTGGATCGTGATCCAGCTGGCCGCGCTCGTGCACCCCGCACTGGAGCCATCGATGCTCGGCAAACGATCAGACTGCACCCTGGAGATGCTCATCTACGTGCTGCCGCCCTCTCTGCTCGGCGCGTGGCTCATCTGGCGGCGCTTCCCGCTGCATGCGATGCGCGCCGGTGCGGCCCTGGTGGCGGCCGCAAGCATGGCGCCCGCGCTGCTGATGCAGTTCGCGTGCATGTACATCCCGCAGCACATCATCGTGGCGCATATTCTGCCGATTCCGCTGTTCGCACTGACCGGTGCACTCCTCGCGCTGGCACTGACGCGCAGGAACAACAACGCATCGAGACCCAACCAGGGTCGCTGACCCACGGACAGCCCAACTCGCACGCGTCAGCGCGACAACTGTTCCGATGGATCTTCCGGGACCTCGAACTCCTTCACTGCCTTGAGAATGCGTCGGCACGTCATCTGTCCGATCAGCGCGCCGGCAGCGTCGACAACGGGGCGGCGGCGGTGCTTGTGTTCGATCATCGATTGCGCGACCTGGATGATGTCGTCATTGGAGTTGATGCACTCGACCGGGCTCACCATGTGGTGGCGAACCGGGTGGCTCCCCACCTCCTCGTTGTAGTACGCGGAATACAACAGCGCCTTCAGACAATCGAGCTCGGACAGCATACCGACCGGCCGCCGCAGCTCGTCGATGACCGTGACGCCGGAGATCTTGTTGATGATGATCAGATGGATGGCGTCGAACAGATCGGTATCCGGTCCTACGACCACCGGATGGGTGAGCATGTGATCACGAACTCTCACTTTGCGTAGCATGATGGATTCCTCCACATTTGATTGACACTTCGTCCGTTCGTTTCAGTTACCAAAAGAAGCCACGGCGTCGCGAACGACTTCGATGAGTGGTGTGGGGTAGATGCCGAAGGCGAGCAGGATGACGAGAAGAACCGCGATGGTGCCTTCGCCGGTGCGCGCGCGAGTCTGCGCGCGACCCGGATCAGGTTCCTCGGGACGCCGCGTCATCGCAAAGATGACGCGCAGGTAGTAGAACAAGCCGATGCCGCTGCCGACGATCAACGCGCACAACAGAATCCAGAGTGACCCGGCCACCCCCGCGGCAAACAGATAGAACTTCGCGATGAAACCAAACGTCAGCGGAATACCGGCAAGGGACAGCAATGCCACCGTAAAGGCCAGTGCAACCGCGGGGCGAGTCCAGAACAAACCTTCGTAGTCCTCGATTTCATCCGCCTCGCGTCCATCCGATGCGCGCGAGCTGATCGTGATGATGCCGAACGCCGTCAACGTCATCGCGAAGTAAGCCGCCAGGTAGACTACGGCGGCCTCGACACCCAACGCCGTGTCACCGGCAGCACCGGCCAGTACCAGGGCGATCAGCAGATAGCCGAAGTGTGCAATCGATGAGTACGCGAGAATACGTTTGAGGTTTTGCTGCAACAGCGCGAGAAGATTGCCGATGACCATCGACAAGACGGCGACGCTGCTGATGGCCACCAGCAGCGGACCGCTCTCGAGCGCTTGCGTCGCAACAACGTAACGCAACGCCACTGCGACTACCGCACCCTTGCTCACGGTTGCGAGGTAGCCGCTCACAGGGGCCGGCGCACCGTGGTACACATCCGGCGTCCACATGTGCAGCGGAACCAGCGAGATCTTGAACGCAAGCCCAGTCAGAAACAGTCCGTGGCCAACCATCAGGTAGGCATGGCGCGGGCTCAGGGACCATGATTCACCCACCGTCGCGAAGTCGAGCGCACCGGTTGCGATGTAAAGCAACGCGATGCCGAACAGCATGGTGGTGGATGCCACGCCAGAGAGCACCAGATACTTCAGCGCCGACTCGAGCGGCGAGTGATGCTCTTCGGGATACCCGATGAGGGTATAGAGGGAAATGGACAGGATCTCCAGGCCAAGCAGAACCGCGCCGAAGTGTGCCGCTGCGCTTAGCGTCACAGCGCCGAGCGTGGCGCTCAGCAACAGCACGTAATACTCCTCCAGTTCGCCTCTTCTACCCTGCAGGTAGCGGTGGGAAAGCAGCGCGGTGACGACAGCGGCCGCGGCGAACAGCGCGAACAGAAACGCAGTGTAATGATCGAGGCGGATCAGCGGTGTGACGGTACGAGGCAGTGCAGGCAGCGACAGCGGAATCACCGCGATACTCGCAATCAATCCCGCCACGGTGACGACAGCAGCCAGGGTGTGGCCGCGCTTGAACGAGATCACCAGCAGTGCAACCACCAGCCCGCCGAACAGGACGAGATAGGGCAGCAGGGCCTGATAGTCGAGCGCCGTCATGGACCCACTCCCGCGAGTGCCGCGAGACGATCGACCACGGGCGCCGACAGCGCGAACAGACGTTGCGGATTGAGGCCGAGCCAGACAAGGCCAAGCGCCAGCGGGATCTGCACCGCGAGCTCGCGACCGCCGAAATCCCGAAACGCCGCCACGGTCGTGATGCGCCCCTGAAATGAACGCTGCACCAGCCACAGCGAATAAACCGCCGCGATCACCAGTCCGATCCCCGCTGCGATTGTCAGCGGTACGTGCACCTCAAATGCGCCGAGCAACACCATGAACTCGCCAACGAAATTACCCAGTCCGGGCATGCCCAGCGATGCGATCGCGAAGAACAGCGTCAGTGCCCCCATCCGTGGCGCGTACGTCCACAGCCCGCCCATCTTCGACAGTTCACGCGTGTGCAACCGTTCCTGCACGGCGCCGGCCACCATGAACAGCGCCGCAGTGGAGAACCCATGGGCGACCATCTGCATCACCGCACCTTGCAGCGCGATGGCGTTCCACGCATACACACCCAGCAGCACGAAGCCCATGTGTGCAATGCTCGAATAGGCGACGAGTCGTTTGAAGTCGGTCTGTGCGTACGCCAGGTAGCCGCCGTAGATCACCGAGATCACGCCCAGCAGCATCGCCGGGAATCGAAACTCCAGCGACGCTTCGGGAAATAGCGGCAGCACGAATCGCAGCAGGCCGTACGCGCCTGTTTTGAGCAGAATTCCCGCCAGAATCACGCTGCCTGCCGTGGGCGCCTGGGTGTGTGCGTCGGGCAGCCAGGTGTGAAACGGCACGCCGGGGAGCTTCACCAGAAACGCGATAAAAAAACCGAGCATGAGCCAGAAACCAAAGCGCGGATCGAGCTGTGTTTGCAGCAACGCGAAATAGTCGAACGTGAGCACGCCCGATGCGTCGTAGTGCGCGTACACCAGGCCCAGGATCGAAAGCAGCATCACCAGCCCGCTGATCTGGGTGAACAGGAAGAATTTCATGGCCGCGTAGGCGCGCGCTTCGTGACCCCAGATCGCGATGAGAAAGTACATCGGTACCAGCATCACTTCCCAGAAGAAGAAGAACAGGAACAGATCCAGCGCCGTGAACACGCCAACCACACCCGCCAGCGTCCACAGCAGGTTGAACTGGAAAAATCCGCGGCGCCGCGCTGTCTCCGTCCACGACGCCACGACGGCCACAAGACCCAGCACCAGCGTCAGCGCCACCATCACCAACGACAAGCCGTCGAGCGCCAGCTGCACGCTGATCCCGAAGCGCGGTATCCAGGACATGCGCTCAAGCGCGTACCACTGTGCGCCATGAGCAGAGATTTCCGGCGTCGCCCAGATCTTGTTCAGGACCAGCAGCGCAACGGCGAGAACCGCAAGCGACACCCAACGCGCCGCCCCTTCGCGCAGGCGTTCAGCGCCCCAGGCGACGACGCCACCCGCCAGCAACCCAATGATGAGCCAGAAGACGATCACATCATCCCCCGATTGCGAGCAGCAGCATCAGCGCGACACCCAATGCCATGTTCACGGCATACCAGCGCAGGTGTCCCGTCTGGGTGGCGGAGGCGGCGCGATGCAGACTGCGCGACAGGGCTGCGATGCCGACGTACACACCGTCGATGACGTCGTTCCGGTTCAACCTGGCCAGGGCTACAAACGGTCGCACGAACAGCGCGTCGTAGATTGCGTCGAAGCCGAGCCCCGCGCTGAGCAGGCGCCGCGTGCCCTCGCCGAGGGGTGTCTGCATCAGGTGCGCCCAGCTGGAGCGACGCGTGAAGAGCAGCCAGCCTGCCACCACGCCAAGCACCGGGATCGCCATCGTGACGAGCGCCAACACACCACCGTGCTCCGCGCCTGCTCCACCATCGGGCAGCACTGCCGCCACCGGCGTCAGACCGAACCAGCCGCCCCCTATCGCCAGCAGCGCGAGCACAACGAGTGGGATCGTCATGTTGAGCCCATCGTGACCGCTGGTTTCATGGTGTTGCGCACCGAAAAACACCACGACGATCATGCGCATGCTGTACAGGGCCGTCAGCAGCGCCGCTGCGCTGCCGATCGCCCAGAACCACGGGCCCGTCGCACCGAAGGCGAAGCTCGCCAGCAGAATTTCGTCTTTGGAATAGAAGCCCGATGTGAGCGGCAGCGCACTCAAGGCGGCGCTGCCGATGACCATGCACGCAAACGGGATCGGCAGGCGCCGCCACAACCCGCCCATGCGGTAGATGTTCTGCTCGTGATGCAGCGCAGAGATCACAGAGCCTGCGGCGAGAAACAGCAGCGCCTTGAAAAAGGCATGCGTCATGAGGTGGAAGATCGCTGCCGACCACGCACCCACACCGAGCGCCATGAACATGTAGCCGATCTGACTCATCGTGGAGTACGCCAGGATGCGTTTGATGTCACGTTGGGCCAGCGCGGCAAGCGCAGCGACGAACAGCGTGGCTGCACCGACCACCGCCACCGCCAGCTGTGCAATGGGTGCCAGCACGTAGAGTGCGTGCATGCGCGCAACCAGGTAGACGCCAGCGGTGACCATGGTGGCGGCGTGAATCAGCGCCGATACCGGGGTGGGTCCTGCCATGGCGTCCGGCAACCACGTCTGCAGGGGAATCTGCGCGGATTTACCGACTGCGCCGCCGAGTAACAGCAGCGCCGCGAGCGTGCACATCGGTGAGCCGTTGCCCCAGGCGGCCCGCGCGCCGTCGGCTATGGCTCCGATCTCGAGCGTGCCAAGTTCGCGATAAAGCAGAAACAATCCCAGCGCCATGGCGACGTCGCCGATCCGTGTGACCACAAACGCCTTGCGCGCCGCGTAACCGTTGGCGTCTTCCAGATGAAAGAAGCCAATCAACAGATAGCTGCACAGCCCAACCCCTTCCCAGCCCAGGTACAACACCAGCAAGTTGTCGCCGAGCACCAGCATCAGCATCGCGAACACGAACAGATTCATATAGGCGAAGAACCGGCAATAGCCTTCTTCGCCGGCCATGTAGCCGGTGGCGTAAAGATGAATCAGAAAGCCGACACCGGTGATCACGCCGACCATCACGAGCGACAGGCCGTCGAGATACAGCGTGATGCGCGGCGTGAAACCGCCGACATCGATCCAGGTCCACAGCGTCTGCGCGTACGGCGCGTGGCCCGCATCGCCCCAGGCGAGCGCGACGGACAGCGCGACAAATGCTGAGAGTCCGACCGAGCCGGCCCCGATCAGCGCAGCGGGCAGTTGCGGCATGCGGCCTTGGGCTGCCAGCAGCACGATGCTGCCGGCGAGTGGCGCCGCGGGGATCAACCAGAGTGCCTCGAGGTTCACCCGTTGAGCTCGCTGGCCGCATCGACGTCGAGATGCCCGAAGCGGCGTTCGAGCTGCAGCACCAACCCCAGCCCCACGGCCACCTCGGCCGCCGCCAGTGACAGCACCAGCATGTACATGACCTGGCCGTCGGGCGCAGCCCACAGCGCGCCGCCCGCGATGAAGGCGAGCCCACACGCGTTCATCATGATTTCGAGCGACATGAGCTGAAAAATTGCGTTGCGTCGAACCAGCACCCCGGTGAGCCCCAGCAGAAACAGCACTGCCGCCAGTACCAGCACGTGCTCCAGCGGAATCGAGATGGCGGTCATTCGGCCCCCTCGCGGCGATCGCGCATGTAGCGCCTGCCGAAGTGCAGGGCACCGATCAACGCGGCGAGCAGCAGAATCGAAGCCAGCTCAACGGCCAGCACATAGGGGCCGAACAGCGCGACGCCAACCTGCCTGGGACTGACCACCACCGCCGCCGACGGCGCAGTGCTGGCGGCGATCACGTAGATCATCTCGAGCAGCAGAATCCCCGTCAGCGCACTGGGGCCGATCCACATGCGCGGATGCATCAGCGTGCGTTCCTGTTCGACACCGCGACGACCCTGATTGAGCATCATGACGACGAACACGAACAGCACCATGATCGCGCCGGCGTAGATGACGATTTCCAGCGCCGCCGCAAACGGCGCACCCAGCAGATAGAAAATCACCGCCACCGCGAGCAGCGAGACGATCAGGTAGATGAGTGCATGAGAAGCATCGAGCCGGGTGATGACCAGCGTGGTCGCGCTGAGCGTCACCGCAGCCGCGATGTAGAACAGAACGATCTCCACGCTCCCTCCTATGGCAACAGACTGTGCACGTCCACCGGCTTTGATTCGTTTTCCGCCTCGCCTTTGGCCTTGCCATGGATGGCCTTGCCGGCCACCTGCCAGAAGCTGTACCCGGGATACTTGCCGACCCCGTCGATCAGCAGGTGCTCCTTCTCGTAAACCAGGTTCGGCCGTTCGTATTCGCAGAGCTCGAAGTCTGGCGTGAGCTGAATGGCGTAGGTCGGGCAAGCCTCTTCGCACATACCGCACAGAATGCAGCGCGAGAAATTGATGCGGAAAAATTCCGGGTACCAGCGGCCGTCGGGTGTTTCGGTCTTCTGCAGCGCAATACAGTCCACCGGACACGCAACCGCACACAGGTTGCATGCGACACAACGCTCTTCGCCGTCGGGATCACGCGTCAGGACAATCCGCCCGCGATAGCGGGGCGCGAGGTAGGGCATCTCTTCGGGATACTCAACCGTCTCAGCGCGTCGAAACAGATGGATGAACACGGTCCACATCGTGCGCAGCTGACTGATCATGCGGCGCTCCCCCACAGCAGCAGCACTGCCCCGGTGACCATCAGATTCAACAGCGTAAGCGGCAGCAGGATCTTCCAGCCGAGTGACATCAGCTGGTCGTAGCGGGGCCGCGGCAGAGACGCACGCAACAGGATGAAGAAACAGATGATGAGCGCGGTCTTCAGCGTGAACCACGCAATCGGTGGCAGCCACGCCGGCCCGAGCCAGCCACCGAAGAACATCGTGGTGATCATCGCCGCCGTGAGGATGATCGACAGATACTCGCCCACCATGATCAGGCCGAATTTCATGCCCGAGTATTCGGTGTGAAAACCCGCGGTCAGCTCGTGCTCGGCTTCGGGCAGATCGAATGGCAGGCGATGCGCCTCGGCGACGCCGGCGATCAGAAAGATGATGAGCCCGAGAATCTGGGGAACGCAGAACCAGAGGTTCTGCTGCGCGCGGACGATATCCGACAGGTTGAACGAGCCGGCCATCATTACGACGCCCAGCAGCGACAGGCCCATGAAGACTTCGTAGGTCACCATCTGGGCCGCGCTGCGCAAGCCGCCCAGCAGCGAATACTTGTTGTTGGATGCGAGGCCGCCCAGCAGCACGCTGTATACCGCAAGCGACGTCATCGCGAGAAAGAACAGTACGCCGATGTTCAGATCGATGATGTGCAGGTCAGGGCCGAACGGCACCACCGCAAAACCCATGAGCATGCCGGCCACCGCCGCCGTCGGTGCCAGCGTGAACACAACACGATCAGAGAACGGCGGAACCCAATCATCCTTGGTGAACAGCTTCACGACATCGGCCACGATCTGCAGCGCACCGAACGGGCCGAGGCGGTTGGGTCCCAGGCGATCCTGCCAGAAACCGAGTAAGCGGCGTTCCCACCACACCAGCGCCGCTGCTCCCAGCATGGCGCCCAGCAGCACCGGCGCAATCATGATGAAGCCGAGTTCCATGCGTCAGCCTCGCGCGAATACGGTGGGATTCGGTTTAAACGTCGGATCGCGCTCCAACGTGGCGGCGGCGGGCGCTTCGCTCCACGATCCCGGCAGCCCGCGCACGTACCCCGCACAGCCGGGTGCCATGTCCGCGTCGAGCCGCACCGCAAACGTCAGATCCGCGCAGCGCACGCCTTCGCCCGTCGTCACGCCGAGGCGTTGCGCATCCGTTGGATTCAGCACCAAGGTGGGTTCGCTCATGCGCTCGATGATCGCTGGTGCATATGCCGAGAGCTCGTCGCTGCCGAAAATCTCGTACAGCGGCAGCAGGTGGAGACCATCCTGGGCGGCCAACGAGACCGGCAGCGGCACGTCACGTATCGCCACCGCGTCGCGCGTGATCAGTCGCACCCCGGGGTCGCCACCGCGCAGCGGACCACCCACTTCCTGCTGAAAGCGCGCCACCGCCTGATTGGAATTCCAACCCGGCGACCAGACGAACGGCCGCAGTGCCGATTCGGCGGAATTGACGCCTTCCATGGAGAAGGCGAGCGGCGATTCGTCATCGAGGCGCGCCTTGGGCTCGTGCACGTTACGATCTGCATGCATGGCCGTGCGCCCACTGTAGCGGTGCGGTTGACGCGCTATGCGCTGAAAGGCGGCACCCCTGTAGTTCGCGCTCGGCGCCGCCGCCGAGACTCCGCTGAGGTTCGGCAGCGTCGCGCAGTGCGCCGTGATGTCGTCGACATGGTGAAAGCTGAGCTCAGCGCAACCCAGCGCGTTCGCCGCGCGCGACAACCAACGCCACGCAGGGGCGATGGGCGCGGCAGGTTCGTAGACCGCAAAGAAACGTTGCGCCCTGCTCTCGTAGTTCACATACGTGCCTTCGCACTCGACAAAGCTTGCAACCGGCAGCACGAGCGAGGCGCGTTGTGCAGTGGCGGTGGCGACGCTGTCGAGGACAGCGACCGTGGCAGTGGTGAGCGTATCTACCACCAGTTCCACCGGAGCGCGCCGATAGAGATCGTTCTCCAGCACAATCAGCACTGCCCCTTCGCGTGCACGTTGGAGCGCGTCGACGACCGACAGATCACCGTCCACCAGGGCGGCACCAAGACTGTTGCACTCCGGGATCACCTGAAGCAGTCCACATGCCGGGCCGACGGCGGCGGCAACCTCGGCAGCCGCCTTCAGCAGCTCGGCACTGCCGGCGCCAGTGCCCGACACGATGAGCGGGCGCTTCGCGCCCCGCAGCGCCGCGGCGACCGTCGTGGCCATCGACGTTTCACCCGATGCACCGGGCGCCGTATCTGCGCGCAGCCTGGCGGCGATTTCCCGCGCGAGCCGTGTGAGCGCGGCCGGGTCACCGCGCACCGTGCCGGTTGCGACATCGTCCAGGGCGGTTGAGCGCAGGGTGGCGATGAACAGCGGGCTCAAGCGCCGCTGTGCATGACTGCGCACACCAACGTCCTGCCAGAGCGGAATGCCGACCTCGCGCGCATCGTCGAACGCGCGATTGCGCACGGCCTGGCGCAATGCCAACGCGATGCGCGGCGCCGTGTTGAGCACATCCTCACCCAGCACCAGGATCGCATCCGCGCTCTCCACATCAGCGATCGTCGGACAGGCGTCGGGCGCAGCGGCCAGTTGCTGCAGCACGATGGAGACGAGCACTGCATCGGTTGCACCCAGGCCCGTACTGAAGCGATTCGCACCAACCAGTGCGCGAAGTGCCACGTTGGATTCAAGCGATGCGCGTGGCGATCCGATGCCAACCACATCGCGATCACTGATCAGGGCAGCGAGTCGGGTAACCGCCGCGTCCGCCGTCAGTTCGTCATAAGCACCGTCGTCACGTCGTTGGCCGGCATTGCGCAGCCGCACGGACTCGTTCACGAACCCGGCACCGAAGCGACCCCGATCGCAGAGGAAGTAGCCGTTGATGTCGTGGTGGTAGCGATTGTGTACGCGTTTCAGCCGACCATAGCGTTCGCCCGGGGACGTATTACAACCGACCGCGCAGCCGCCACACACGGATGGCGCCGACTGCAGATCCCACTTGCGCGTGTAGGTCTCGCCGAACGGCTTGTCGGTGAACACGCCCGTTGGACACACTTCCACCAGATTGCCGCTGAACGGATTCTCCAGCACACCGTCGGTGTGGCGACCAAAGTACATCCGATCCCGCGAACCGAACGCTGCGAGATCCGAGCCGCCGGCATAGTCCCCGTAGAAGCGCACGCATCGGTAGCACGTGATGCAGCGGTTCATTTCGTGCTTGAGGAAGGGACCGAGGTACTGGTTTTCGAATGTGCGCTTGCGGCCGCGGTAGCGGCGTGACGTATGCCCGGTCATCACGGTCATGTCCTGCAGGTGGCACTCGCCACCTTCCTCGCACACGGGACAGTCATGGGGATGATTGAGCATCAACCATTCGACGACTGTGGCGCGAAAGTCGACGGCTTGCGGCGCCTGCACGGACAAACGTGCACCGTCCGATGCCGGTGTCATGCAGGCCATGACGATCCGACCCTTGTCATCCTTCTGGTCGCGGTAGGCCACCACGGCGCATTGCCGACACGCGCCGACCGAACCAAGTGCCGGGTGCCAGCAAAAGTAAGGTAGATCGAGGCCCACCGAGAGACAGGCATGCAGCAGATTCTGCGTGCCATCCACCAGATACTCTCGGCCGTCTATTTCTATCTTGGACATGGACGCCTCAGTTTATCCGTTGGGGACAACGGCGCTCGTGAATATGCGCCTCGAACTCGTCCCGGAAATACTTGAGCGCGCTGGCCAGCGGTTCGATCGCACCGGTAGCGTGCAGGCAGAACGTATTGCCTGGCGCACCAATGAGTTGTGCATGGTGTTCCAGCAGTTGGAGATCGCCCGCTTCGCCGTTACCGGCTTCGATATCCGCCAGCAACTGCTCGAGCCACGGCAGCCCTTCACGACACGGCGTGCAGAAGCCGCACGACTCCTGCGCGAAAAAGTGCTGCAGGTTGCGGGACAGATCGACCATGCAGATGGTGTCGTCGATGACGGTCATCGTGCCTGTGCCCAGGCGGCTGCCCGCCGCCTGGATCACGCCGTAGTCCATTGCCAGATCGAGATGCGAATCGATGAGAAAATCCGTAGAAGCGCCGCCCGGCAACAGCGCTTTGAAGCGATAACCGTCCTGCATTCCGCCGGCATGTTCGTCAAGAATTTCGCGAATCGGTGTACCCATCGGCAGTTCCCAAAGCCCGGGATGGCGTACCCGCCCCGACACCCCGAACAGCTTGGTCCCGGCATCCTCGCCGCGGCCGAGTCCGCGGTACCAGGCGGCGCCGTTGCGCACGATCCCGGGCACGTTGCACAGCGTTTCAACGTTGTTGACCACGGACGGACGGCCCCATGCGCCACTGACGGGTGGAAACGGCGGTTTGGTGCGCGGCTGCGCGCGACGACTCTCCAGCGCGTTCAGCAACGCCGTTTCCTCACCACAGATGTAGCGTCCGCCCGAGCGGTGCAGGGCGAGATCGACGGAATAGGTCGAGCCGAAGACGTTTGCGCCGAGGTAACCGTGCGCGTTTGCCTCCGCCAATGCCGTGGTCAGCGCCTGCGCAGCGCCGTGGTATTCGCCACGCAGGAAGATGAAGGCGTGCGCAGCCTGGATCGCATACGCCGCGATCAACGCGCCTTCTATGAGCAGGTGCGGATCGAACTCCATCAGGTAACGATCCTTGAACGTTCCGGGCTCCATCTCGTCGGCGTTGCAAACCAGATAGCTCGCGCCTGGACGTGCCTTCTCACCGATCGGCACGAAGCTCCACTTCACGCCCGTGGGAAAGCCGGCACCACCGCGTCCGCGCAGGTTCGCGTCTTTGACGAGCGTTTGAATGTCGGTGGGCGACAGGGTTGTGATCGCGCGTCGCGCTGCCACATAGCCGCCGCCGCGCTCATAGGCCGCGATATCGACGCGACCGCCCGAGGCCACGATGCGCTCGGTGAGGGGGCGCTCCAGCGCGCGAAGTTCGCTCACGCGTAGCTCCCGAGAATGGTGGCGAGTTGCTCGGGCTTCGCATCGAGAATCAAGTCGTCGTCAATCATCATGGCGGGCGCGTGGTCGCACGCCCCGAGGCAGACGATGGGCAACAGCGTGAATCGCCCGTCGGTGGTGGTCTGGCCGGGGTCAACGCCCAGCTTCTCGGCAACCGCACGCAACAACGCCTCGCAGCCCATGACATAGCACGCCACGCTGTCGCATATGAATACGGTGTGGCGCCCCATCGGTTTGCGGAAAATGAGATTGTAGAAGGTGGCCACGCTGTCCACTGCGGCGGGCGATGTGCCGAGCAATCGTGCGATGGCGGCGACACTTTCATCGGAGACCCAGCCGCGATGGCGTTGCACGATGCGCAGCGCCTCAATGGTTGCCGACGACGGGTCCGGGACGTGCGCCACCTCCGCCTCGATCGCCGCAACTTCCTCCGTCGACAGCGCGCTGATGATGACCTCGCTCATCTGTCGACATCCGCCATGACGAAATCGATGCTGGCAATGATCGCGATCAAGTCGGCCACCATCAGCCCGCGACTGATTTCCGGAATCATCTGCAGATGCGGGAACGACGGCGTGCGGATGCGGGTGCGATAGGACATCGTCCCGCCATCGGAGATCAGCGAGTAGGCGTTCAGACCCTTCGTTGCTTCGATCGCAACCGTACACTCGCCCGGCGGAATCACCGGTCCCCAACTGACGTTGAGGAAATGCTGAATGAGCGTCTCGATGTCGTGCATCGTTCGCTCCTTCGGCGGCGGCGTCGTCAGTGGATGGTTCGCCTTGTACGGTCCTGCGGGCATGTGGTCCAGACATTGGCGAATGATGCGCAAGCTCTGGCGCATCTCTTCCACCCGCACGACACAGCGGTCGTAAACATCACCGTTTGCCGCGGTCGGCACGTCGAAGTCGAACGCATCGTAGCCGCCGTAGGGTCGCTGCTTGCGCAGATCCCACGCAAGACCGGTGGCACGCAATCCCGGGCCGGTGACGCCCCACTCCAGTGCTTCACGCGTGTTGTACGCACCGATGCCAATCGATCGTTGCTTCAGGATGCCGTTGCCGAGCGTCATGGCGTCGTAGTGGTCGAGCCGCCCGGGTAGATAGTCCAGAAAGTCGCGCACCATGCCGTCCCAGCCGTCCGGCAAGTCCTGGGTGACGCCACCGATGCGGAACCAGCTGGGGTGCATGCGGCCACCCGTGATGGCCTCGATGATGCTGAGCAGGCGTTCACGATCGGCGAACATGTAGAACACTGGCGACATCTGACCCACGTCCTGCGCGAACGTGCCGTAGAACACGAGATGGCTGGAGATGCGGAACAACTCGCAGAGCATGATGCGGATGACCTTCGCTCGATCCGGCACCTCGATGCCGGCGAGTTGTTCCACTGCCATCACATACGGCAGGTTGTTCATCACTCCACCGAGATAATCAACGCGGTCGGTGTAGGGAATGTAGGTATGCCAGGTCTGGCGCTCGCCCATTTTTTCCGCGCCGCGGTGGTGGTACCCGATGTCAGGTACCGCGTCGACGATCACCTCACCGTCAAGCTGCAGCGCCACCCGGAATACGCCGTGCACGCTGGGGTGATTCGGCCCGAGATTGAGAAACATGAAGTCGGTGTGCTTGGCGCGGCGCAACATGCCCCACTCCTCGGGGACGAACCGCAACTCCTCCTGCTGTGCATTCTGGAACGCTTCACTCATCTGAAACGGATCCATTTCGGTAGCGCGCGCAGGATGTTCCTTGCGTAGCGGATGTCCCTCCCAGTGGGGCGGCGTCAGTATCCGGCGCAGGTTCGGGTGGCCTTCGAATATCACCCCGAACATGTCGAAGGCTTCGCGCTCGTACCAGTTCGCCACACGGAAGATTCCGGTGATCGACGGCACACGAAGATCGGTATCGGACAGGGCCACTTTGATTCGCAGGTCTTCGTTTCTCTCCATCGACATCAGGTGATAGAAGACGGTGAAATCCGAGTCAGGCTGTCCCGAGCGATGCATGCGCAGTCGTTCGTCGATCACGGACAGATCAAACAGCAGATCAAAGGGGCGTGCGCCGCCGCGGCTCAAGTGCCGCATCAGATCCAGCAACTTGTCGGCGCTGATCCAGACCGTGGGAATGCCATCCTTCGTAGACTGACGCTGGCAGGACCCGCCAAATCGGGCCTCGATCCCCTCCAGAGCTGCCGATTTCGCGGCAACTTGTTGGTCGACAGCTAGCGTCATTCGAAGCCTCTAGGTCACACGGTCCTCCCGGGTGTGACCAATCAGCCGGTCCTTGGCCTGTGGTGCCGCGCCAACGGTATCGGGTGTAGCGAGATGCCGCGCGCGCATGCGCGCAGGCGTTCGCTCGTCCCGCTGGCTCGGCGGTTTGACCCTCTCGGTCGCACGTTCACCAACCACCCAGCTGAGGGGTCGACGATCCTGTGCAACCGCACGCTGCAGCAGGGTCAGACCCTGCAGAAGCGCTTCGGGACGCGGCGGACATCCGGGGACATAGACGTCCACCGGCAGGAATTTGTCGACGCCCTGTACGACCGAGTAAATGTCGTACATGCCGCCGGAGTTGGCGCACGAACCCATGGAGATGACCCACTTCGGTTCGAGCATTTGTTCGTAGAGATGCTGTAACACGGGCGCCATCTTGCGAAACACGGTGCCGGATACGACGATGAGGTCTGCCTGCCGCGGGGTGGCACGAATCACCTCGGCACCGAAGCGTGCGATGTCGTGGCGCGGCGTGAACGCGGTCGCCATTTCAACGTAACAGCACGACAGACCGAAATTGAATGGCCACAGCGAGTTGGCGCGGCTCCAGGCCACCAGATCTTCGAGCCGTGTCAGCAACAGGCTGCGACTGAGTGCCTCGTCGTATGCGCCCGCCGCCGCAGTCGCAGGCTCGTCCGGTGTTACCTTGATGAGACTCCACCTCATGCTGGGGCTTCCAGCAATCTGGCGTACCGGTCGCTGTCGCGATGACGATGCTTCTGTCCCCAGTCGAGCGCACCGGATTTGAGCTCATAGATGAGCGCCACCAGCAACACCACGATGAAGACACTGGCGCCGGCGTACCCGCGCCAGCCCAGCTCTGCAAACGCGATGGCCCAGCCAAAGATAAAGATGGTTTCCAGGTCGAAGATCACGAAGAACATCGCGATCAGATAGAACTCTATGGAGAGGCGAACGTTTTCCGCGGCACCCACTGGCACGACGCCCGATTCGAACGGCATATCTCTCGCCGGCGTTCGACGCGTGTGACTGCCGAGCACCCAGGACAGCCCCAGCGTCACGGCGAGCAGCGCGACAACCGATACAGAGTAGACGAGGAATGGCCACAACGCGGAAACGTTGGTCGCTGCGACCTGGACGATCGGTGCGTCCATATCCTCCTCCGAAAGCCACCTTAACCATGCGCAGTGCGCGCGGCAAGACGCATGCTCGCGCGCAACCGATTCGACTCGTCTGGCGTTCATCGCGCGCCGAGCGACACGCGGCCGCCGCGCCCGCAATGCCGCTAGCGTTGCGCGCCATTCGGCCTATACTCCCAGGCCCGGCATGCTACACGGTAGAGCAACTTCTTAAGCTGTTGATGAACTGGTTGCCCATACCATGGTCTTGAAAGAGGACCGTTGGCCATGGCTCAGGAAGGATCATTCAGGGACATTCAAGTCACCTCGAGTGACATGCGTATCCGCAAGATCGATGCCAGGGATCTCTGGCAGTCCCTGAAGGAAGGCTACGACGACTTCAATGCCAAGCCCAGCTTCGGCCTGTTCCTGGTTGTGATTTACCCCCTCTCTGCACTGCTCCTGACGCTGTTCGTGCTGGGCGACGATCTGCTCCACCTGGCCTTTCCGATGGTTGCAGGTTTCACGCTGTTGGGCCCCGTGGTCTCGGTCGTTCTTTTCGAGATGAGCCGGCGTCGCGAACAAGGGCTCAACCTCAGCTGGCGCTCCGCATTCGACTTTATCCACACCTCTGCATTTGCTCCCATCGTGGCGTTGTCGATCTTCATGATGCTGCTCTATGTAGCCTGGGTATTCATGGCACAGCTCATTTACTTCGGGCTGTTCGGGGCAGATCCACCCGGCTCAATCGCTGATCTTGCAAACGAGCTGGTTTCGACCCGCCGGGGCGTTGGACTCCTGCTTTACGGCACCGTCGTCGGATTCCTGTTCGCTTTCACTGCGCTGGCATGTTCTGTGGTGGCCTTTCCGCTGCTCCTCGACCGACCGGCGAGCGCCTTTACAGCGGTCAGCATTTCATTCAGGGCCGTCATAGAAAACTTTGTTGTGATGGGTCTGTGGGGGACGATGGTGGTGGCGCTGCTGGCTGCCGGCGGCCTTGTGCTTTTGATAGGTCTCGCGGCCGTGCTGCCGATACTGGGTCATGCCACGTGGCATCTTTACCGCAAGCTCGTCGAGGTGTGATGCCCCTGCGACGTAAGTGATACCTCGGACGTCGCCGATCGACACCGAAGGAGAACCTGCCCGTGAAAACCGCAGGCGAGCTTCTCAGGACAAAACCGGATCAGCGCGTCTATTCGATTGCGCCGACGGATTCCGTCTACAACGCATTGGAATTGATGGCGCAGAAAAACATTGGTGCGCTCCTCGTCATGGAGGGCACGCGAATCGCGGGCATCGTCACGGAGCGCGACTATGCACGGAAAATCGTGCTCATGAGCCGCGGCTCCAGGCAGACGCAAGTCGCCGACATCATGATCTCGCGCGTAATGTACGTACGCCCAGACCAGACGACCGCGGAATGCATGGCGTTGATGACAGACAAGCGCATACGCCACCTACCCGTGGTTGACGATGGCGCATTGCTCGGCGTCATCTCGATCGGGGACCTGGTGAAGGAGATCATCTCCGAGCAGCGATTCGTCATCGATCAACTCGAGCAGTACATCCGCGGTACGCTGTAGCGAACTTCAATAGCGGGCCATGTCGCGCGAGTCTGGAGAACGTCTCCCGGGGCGAGTATCGTTTTGCCCTCATTCCGCATCGGAGCGCAATCATGGAACTGATTCGAACAGCAGCGCTGGGCGTCCTGTTGGCCATTGTCTCAGCCTGCAATCAGGACACGGACACTGCGCACCAGACAGGTCATGCAGCGCCACACATGGCGACCAACGAAAGTGGCGGTGAAATGGTGCTGGCCGATGTGCAGCCCGACGGTACGACCGCACCGCTGCTGCACGGCATCGGGCCGCTGCATAGGGAGATTTCCACCGATACACCGCTTGCCCAGAAATACTTCGACCAGGGCCTCACCTTGATGTACGGCTTCAATCACGCGGAAGCCGTCCGCTCATACAAGGAGGCGGCGCGGCTCGACCCGACGTGCGGCATTTGCTGGTGGGGTGTTGCGCTGTCGCTGGGTTCGAATATCAACCTGCCGATGCCCGCCGAACAGATTCCGGCCGCGTGGGAAGCCGTACAGATGGCTGTGCAGCTCCGCGACAACGAAACCCCCCGCGAGCAGGCCTATATTGATGCGGTGGCAACGCGCTACAGCGAATCCGGTGAGGGGCGCGCGGTGCTCGATCAAGCCTATGCCGATGCGATGGCACAGCTCGTTGCAACCTACCCCGACGATCTTGATGCAGCGACGCTGTACGCCGAGGCGCTCATGGATCTGATGCCCTGGGACTATTACCAGGCAGATGGTTCACCCAAGCCCGACACCACGATCGCCATCGCGCAGATCGAGCGCGTGATCGAGGCGAACCCCGAACATCCCGGCGCGCTGCACTTCTACATCCATGCCGTGGAGGCCACCAAAACCCCGCAGCGCGCCGAAGCTGCGGCCGATGGTCTGGCCGATCTGGTGCCGGTTGCCGGACATCTGGTGCATATGCCAGGGCATATCTACCTGCGGGTCGGGCGCTATCACGATGCCGTGGAGGCCAACGAACTGGCATCGGCGGCCGATGAAGACTACATCGCGCAATGTAATGCGCAGGGCTTCTATCCCGCGGTGTACTACCCGCACAACCTGCACTTTCTCTGGTACGCCGCGATGATGGAGGGACGCCAGAAGTTGTCGCTGGAAACGGCGCGCAAGATGGCGCAGCACGTGCCACTGGATTTCGCCAAATCCGAAGGTCAGGTGCAGCATTTCCTGCCGGTGCCGATGTACACCCTTGTGCGATTTGGACTTTGGAGCGACGTGCTCGCCGAGCCAGCCCCGCCCGATGGCGTGCCGTTCGCTACGGCCATGTGGCATTACGGCCGTGCGGTTGCTTTCGCACGGACGGGCCAGCTCGATCAGGCCGCGGTCGAACTGGTTGCGCTCGAGGCAGCCGCGAACGTGGGTGAGAAAGTGCTGATCCAGGGCAAACCCGATACCACGAATCAGATGGTGGCCATTGCAACGGACCTGGTGCGCGCGGCCATCGCATCGGCGCATGCCGACAATGCGGGTGAAGTGGCAGCACTCGAACGCGCGGTTGCGGCACAGGATGCGCTGCAATACACCGAACCGCCGTACTGGTTCTATCCCATCCGACAGAGCCTGGGCGCCGCCTATCTGCGCGCCAAGCGACCGGCGGATGCGGAGCGCGTTTTCAACGAGGATCTGGCGTATTTCAAACAGAATGGCTGGTCGCTGTGGGGTCTGGGTCAGGCCCTTGCCGCACAGGGTCGCGATGCCAGCAGCGTGACTGCAGCGCAACTCGTGGCATGGCAGCACGCCGATCTGCCGACGGGACAAGTGCTCAATTGATGGCGGACGAACCCGCACGCGCGCTCGGCTTCGCTACCCGGTCCGTGCACGCCGGCGCGCGGCCAGAACCTGTCACGGGGGCCCGCGCGGTACCGATTTTTCAGACGACCAGTTATGTCTTTGAAGACTCGGACGCCGCGGCGGCGTATTTCAATCTCCAGGAATACGGCAATACCTATTCGCGGATCATGAATCCCACCGTGGCTGCGTTCGAGGAGCGCATTGCGAATCTGGAAGGCGGTGTAGGCGCGGTGGCCTTCGCCAGCGGGCTGGCCGCGCAGACCGCTGCGCTGTTCACGATGCTGGAGCCCGGGGATCACGTGGTGGCGTCGAGCGCCCTGTACGGTGGCACGATCACCCAGCTGAAACACCTCCTGCGCAAGCTTTCCATCGACCTGACATTCGTCGATCCGGACGACATCAACGCCTGGCGCGCAGCGCTGACCGAGCACACCAAGCTGCTGTTCGGAGAAACCATCGGCAACCCCGCCGGCAATGTTCTCGACATCGAGGCCCTGGCGAGGCTGGCGCACGATCACGGCGCGCCGCTGCTGGTGGATAACACGTTCGCCACTCCGTACCTGTGCAGGCCCATGGAATGGGGCGCCGACATCGTGGTGCATTCTGCAACCAAATTCATTGGGGGGCACGGCACCAGCATCGGCGGCGTTGTGGTCGACTCCGGCGGCTTCGACTGGTCAAACGGTCGCTATCCCGTGGTGGCCGCACCGTCGGCGGCCTACCATGGCCTTGCGTTTCACGAAACGTTCGGTACGTACGGCTACCTGATGAAACTGCGCACAGAGACGCTGCGTGACCTTGGCGCGGCGCTGGCGCCACTGAATGCCTTTCTGTTCATGCAGGGCCTGGAAACACTGCCGCTGCGGATGGCACGACATGTCGCCAACGCGCAGGTCATCGCTACCCATCTCGCCTCACACGCGGCGGTGGCGCGCGTGCGTTACGCAGGGTTGCCCGACAGTCCTTATGCGGCGCTGCGAGAGAAGTATCTGCCGCTCGGCGCGGGTGCGGTGTTCTGTTTCGACCTGGGGGCCGGGCGCGATGCAGGACGTGCATTCATCGAGGCACTCAGCCTGTTTTCGCACCTGGCCAACGTGGGCGATGCGAAAAGCCTCGTGATCCATCCCGCGAGCACCACCCACCGACAACTCTCCGATGCCGAGTTGACCGCCGCGGGTATCGGCCCGGGCACGATTCGCCTGTCGATCGGCATCGAAGATGCGCAGGATCTGATCTGGGATCTCGAGCAGGGACTCGCCGCCGTGGACGGTGCGCCATGAGCACCTATCAGGACCCCTTGGTGATCCAGCGGCTGTTGCTCAACTCGCGCACCATCGCCATCGTCGGACTGTCGAATAATCCGTTGCGTGCCAGTCATTTCGTCGGGTTCTATCTTCTGCGCCACGGCTACCGCGTGATCCCCGTCAACCCGCGCGAGCGCGAAGTGCTGGGACAGCGCGCAGTGGCGCGGCTGGCGGATATCGAGGAACCGGTCGACATCGTCAACGTATTCCGTGAACCCTCGGCGGTGCCGGCGCTGGCAGAGGAAGCAGCCGCGATCAAGGCTGCCGCGCTGTGGCTGCAGTTTGGCGTCATTCACCCCGACGGTGCTGCGATGGCGCAGCGCGCGGGGCTCGACGTTGTGATGGACCGCTGCCTGAAGATCGAACACGCCCGATATCTGGGGCGCATGCACTGGCTGGGCTTCAACACCGGCGTGATCAGCGCAAAGCGGCGGCCGCCGTAGGAGGGGCTTCAGCCCCGATCTTTGTTGGAGAAGCGTGCGATAAGGATCGGGGCTGAAGCCCCTCCTACATCCCCACAACTCAATCCACCAGAATCATCGATCCCAGCGTATTGAGGTTGCGGCGGCGCGTCCGCCAATCCGGCATCTGTACATCCATCAGCCGCTCGAAGCCGCGGCCGTGGTCGTGGTGTTTGACGTGCGCCAGTTCGTGCTGGATCACATAGTCGACTAGCTCAGACGGCGCTTTGATCAGCTGCGTGTTGAAGGTGAGGGTTCCATTCGCAGCGCAGCTACCCCATTGCGCGCGCATCCGCCGCAGGCTCCAGGTTGGTTCTCTTCGGATCCACGGTGAGCTCGCGCACAGCGCTGTCATGCGGGGGCCAATCAACACGGCGCACTCGCTTCGGTAGAAACCCCGCAACAACTCGCGGACGCGCACCGGCGACGTATCGTTGCTGGCTACGTGCAGGCGGCGACCCGTGAACGATACCGCCGCACGACCCGTGCTGTTCGCGACGACCAGCGGATAGCGATTGCCAAGAAAAAATTGCAACGCACCATCTTCGTAGCGCGGCGCCACTTCCCTGGCCTGCTCCACCTGATCCGCAATCCACGACGCGTACTTCTGCACCACGCCCTGAATGTCCTTCAGGCTCGCCCACGTGGGCGCGCACACCCGCACCGTGGCATCGGAATGCACCCGAACAGAAATATTCCTGCTGCGTCGTCCGGTTCTGCGCAGGTGGTATGCGATCGACATGCCGGGCATTATCGCTACAACTTCCGCATGCAAAATAGACCCGCAGGCGAAAAAAAGTGACGACACAGATTGCACCGAATGCGGAACCGGCCAGCCATCTCGACAAGGCTTTGCGCGACGACGTGCGTCTGCTGGGTGAAATCCTCGGCCGGGTCATTGCCGCGGATCGTGGCGCGGAGTTCGTGGCCCGCATCGAGCGCATTCGTGCGCTTGCAAAGGCGGCACGCACGGGCGGTGCGCAGGACTGGGATCGGTTGAGCGAACTGCTGGCTGGCATCAGCGCTGATTCGATCACCGATGTAGCGCGGGCATTCAACCAGTTCCTGAACCTTGCCAATATCGCTGAGCAACAACACGCGGTGCGCCGACCCACCGCCGCAACCGTCGAGCTGCCTGCGGCTGCCGGCCTGGCCGGGGCCGTGGCGGATCTGCAGATTGAACTCGTCCTCACGGCCCATCCAACGGAAGTGCTCAGGCGCACCCTCGTACTCAAATACGACGCCATCGGGCGTGCACTGAAACGGCGACCGGTCGACGCCGCATTGCTGGAACGGCTGATTGCCGAGGCCTGGCACAGCGACGAAGTGCGCCATGAACGGCCCACGCCCCAGGACGAGGCCAAGTGGGGTTTTGCGGTCATCGAGCATTCGCTGTGGGATGCGTTGCCCCAATTTCTGCGCAGCTTCGACGCCAGTCTCGCCCAGGCGGGGCTTGCACGCCTGACGCCCACCGCCGCACCCGTGCGCTTCGCTTCGTGGATGGGCGGCGACCGCGACGGCAACCCCACCGTCACGGCCGCCGTCACGCGCGAAGTGCTGATGCTGGCCCGCTGGATGGCGGCGGATCTGTATTTGCGCGATATCGATGCACTGCAGGGCTCGCTATCCATGACCGAGGCCGACCCGGAATTGCGCGAGTACGCGCCGAACGCGCGCGAGCCGTATCGCGCCGTACTGAAGGATGTGCGCGAGCGGCTGCGTCGCACGCGCGACTGGGCAGAGACGCTCACTGCTCAGTTGCCCGATGATCCCGAGCGCATCTATGCCGATGGAGCGGCGCTGTATGACGCGCTGGCGCTGTGCCATCGCTCGTTGCACAACTGCCGGATGGGGTTGATTGCCGACGGGCCACTGCTCGACACCCTGCGCCGCGTGGCCGCCTTCGATACCACCCTCGTGCGCCTCGATGTGCGCCAGAGCGCTGACCGCCACACGCTGGTGCTCGATGAAATCACCCGCTATCTCGGCGCTACGCGCGATGGCCTGGGCTACGCCGAATGGAGCGAAGCGCAGCGTCAGGAATTTCTGCTCACCGAACTGGCCGGGCGGCGCCCGCTGTTTCCGGCGCACTGGCCCGCATCGGCCGATAGCGCCGAAGTGCTGGCCACGTGTGCGGTCATCGCCAGTCCGATCGGCGGCGGCGTGGCGCAGTACGTGATCTCGATGGCGGAATGCCCGAGCGATGTGC
>JAQBCT010000348.1:0-5115 GCA_032124855.1 Gammaproteobacteria bacterium | reverse complement strand
GTCTCGCGGCGGCGCTCCTTGTACTTGGAGATGCCGGCCGCCTCTTCCAGATACACGCGCAAATCTTCCGGCTTGGCATCCACCAGCTGGCTGATCATGCCCTGCTCGATGATCGAGTAGCTGCGTGGCCCGAAGCCGGTGCCGAGGAACATATCCATGATGTCGCGGCGGCGGCATTTGTTGCCATTGAGGAAATAGGCCGACTGGGAATCGCGCGTGACCTGACGGCGCACCGAGATCTCCGCATAACTTGCGAATTCACCGCCGATGCGCCCGTCCGAGTTGTCGAAGCACAGTTCGATGCTCGCCTGCGCGGTGGGCTTGCGCGATGTCGAGCCGCTGAAGATGACGTCGGTGATAGCTTCGCCGCGCAGCTGGCGCGCCGAACTTTCGCCCATCACCCAACGCACCGCATCGATGATGTTCGACTTACCACATCCATTGGGCCCAACGATGGCGCAGCGATTTCCGGGGAAGCTGACGGTTGTCGGATCGACAAATGATTTGAAGCCGGCCAGCTTGATCTGCTTGAGTCGCATCGACTGCTTGCGTTTGTTTCCTGAACTACGGCGCCGCCGTGGCGTCACCGAGGCTCGTTAGAGTGGTCAATAACGTCGAGTGAAAGTTCGACGCGCCGCCTATCCATGGCCGCGGACACTCCGGGCCTGGCGTAGTGTATAGAAACAACGGTGCCCGTGTCCCGCGCTAATCGCGCTTTACCCTAAAGTTTCACAGCAAAAATGCCTGCCATTCGAGTGCGCGACGATACGCCGCACGTGACTCTACTGCGCGCCAATGATCAGCGCGACGGGCGCATTCGATCGCGGATCGATGCGCCGCGCCGCGCTCTCGACGTCACCAGCGCCCCGCATCGGCGACCCCGAACGCGACAGGCGCGCCACGACTTCCACCTCGTTGAGGCTCGAGAGTGCACGTCCGGCTTGCATTGCATCTGCATCCGTCAACGTCAGCGTGACGGGCAGCGCACCCGGATCCAATGCCCGCACTGCAATCGGCATGGGCGGGCCATCCGGTGCGCGGGCGATGATGTAGACACGCGCCGGCGCGGCGGCCGCGATGCCCGGTGCAAACTGCACCGTGATGGGTATGGCGGGTGCGTGTGGCGCCGCCACGATTTGGGATGTCGCGGCGGGGCCAACCAATGCATGCGCAACGCTACCGCCGGTCGCGAGCGCAAGCTGCACGTCAACCACGCCACCGGTCAATCGGACATCACCGACGGTTGCCTGGGGATCGTTAGTGTCGGCCACGAGGTTGCCGGATCGCGACAGCCGTGCGCCCACTTCCAGCACGTCGCCGCCGCTCAGGTGCACCGTTCCCTGCATTGCATTGGCCGCATCCAGCCTGACGGTGATCGGGCTGTCCTGGACGCCGCGCCGGGCCACTAGCAAGGGCATGCGTTCGCCCGGTTTGCGGGCAAAAACGAACAGCACCGCGGTTTCGGGCAGGCCCGCTGCAGCCGCGCCCAGATCGACGGTCACCGCCATTGCCGGGCCCGTATCGCCCAGCGCGGCGCGCGCCCGCGCCAGTCCCGTCTGCAGCGATTGGGCGCGGGCACCACTTGCGCCACCCCGCCAGCGCCTGCTCCAGATGGCGCACCGCGGCGGCGTAGTCCGCGGCCTGGAAGGCCGAGAGCGCCAGCATTTCATTGACGATGGTCTGGGTCGGATCGCTCGCAATAATGGTGTCGATCAACGTGCGATTGGCGGGCGTGATGACGCCGTCGTCTGCGATATAGCGCGCCTGCGCAAGTGCCACCGCTGCGCCCGCTTCATCGGGCACCAGTGCGACGAGCGCTTCAAAGGCTGTGACTGCACCCGGCGCATCGTCGTTGCGCAGCAGCGCGTGGCCCAGCAGATACCAGCTCTCCGCATCCGAGGGTTGCGCGGCCAGATGCGTGCGTAAGCGCTTCACCAGATCTGCAACGGCCACCGGCGCCACGGCATCCGAACGCAGCACCTGCGCGGCCTCGGCGAGCGCCACCTCATCGTACGCACCGAGGTATCGATACAGGCCCACCGCGGTGATGACGAGCGTGACAGCTAACGCGAGAGCAACGCGTACCGAGCGGCCACCCACTTCGGTCGCCGGCGCCGCCACTACCGCGTCATCGAGCAGGGTACCCGCCAGCTCAGTGGTCAGCGCGGCGGCCTGCGCTGCACTGATGGTGCCGATGTCGCGATCGTAGTCGATCTCCTGGACACGCTGGCGGTATAGATCCACGTTGGTGCGCCCGCGATCGGCGCCATCCGCGGCATCGGCGCGGCGCAGCAGCGGCCATGCGATGAACGCGCAGCCCAGCGCCAGCAGCGCCGCGGCGGCGAGGATGAACGCGGTCACGATGGATCCTTGTCAGGCCCCGCGCCGGCCGTGGCGCGCAGCAGTTCCGCCAGACGCGACGTCTCCGCATCGCTGAGTGCGACCACTGTGCGACGGCGGCGCAGCACCACCGAGGTGATGACGCCAAGACCGACAACCAGCAACAGCAACGGGGCGAGCCACAACATCAGCGTGTCGGCGCGCAGGGGCGGGTCGTACAGCACGAAGTCGCCGTAGCGAGCCTGCAGATAAGTGCGAACTTCTGCTTCACTCGCGCCTTCCTTGATCAGCCGATAAATGGTGGCGCGCAGATCCGCCGCAATGGGCGCATCGGATCCCGCCAGATTGGTGTTGATGCACTTTGGACAGCGAATTTCCTCGAGCAGGGCCCGATAGTGCAACTCCTGGGCGGGGTCATCGAAGACGAAGGCATCGATGACGCCCTGGGCCGTCGCGGGGCCCGCGCAGCACACCAGCAGCAGGGCGACGACCGCGCGTGTGCGAATTCTCATGCGCATGTTTCTCAGCTTACGCATCGCCAGCCCCATCGGTCTTCGCCGTCAGCGCATCGATGCGCGGCTTGATCTCGGCGTCCCAGATGTGACGATTCACCTCTCCCACGCGCTTGTAGACGATGATTCCGGATGCATCCACGAGAAACGTCTCCGGCGCGCCATATACACCCAGATCGACACCCAGTGTGCCGTCACGGTCGACGATGTTGTACTCGTAGGGGTCGCCATAGCGGGCAAGCCACACTCGCGCCTTTGCTGCATCGTCTTTGTAGTTGATGCCTACGATGGGGACGCCCGACTCGCGGTGAATGCGGATCAGCTCATCGTGTTCCGCACGACAGGTCGGGCACCAAGTCGCCCAGACATTGACCAGCACGACGCGGCCCTGCAGATCCGCTGCGTCGTGGCGCGCGGCAGCCGTTTCAGCCGTGCCGAGCGCGGGTAGATCGAACGCCGGAAATGGCTTGCCGATCAGTGCGGACGGCAGGTCGTGCGGATCGTTCAGAAAGAATCCGGCGTACAGCAGTCCTGCCAGCACGACGAACACACCCAGCGGCACGAAAAGACTGGCGCGGCTCATCCCGCGGCCGTGCCCAGCGCATCCGCCACGGCGTCGCGCCGGCGCGCAGCCAGACGCCGGTAGCGCGGATCAGCCACCGCGACGAGCCCGCCCAGCGCCATCAGCAATGCACCCACCCACACCCAGCGCACCAGCGGTTTGTGGTGCAGCCGTAACGTCCAGCCGCCGTCGTTGAGTGGTTCGCCCATCGCCACGTACACATCACGCGTGATCCCCGCGTCGATTGCGGCTTCAGTCATCACATTGCCGCCTGCGAGATAACGCCGCTTCTCCGGAAACAGCAGATAGGGTGCACCATCGCCAACCACTTCAATCGTGGCGCGATCGGCCAGATAGTTCGGACCCGTAAATCGATCGACAGCCAGCAGCTTGAACTCGCGCTCACCCAGATAGGTTGCGCCGCCAACCGCCAGTCGAACGTCGCGCTCCTCCGAGAGATGACTGGTAATGACGATGCCGAGCAGACTAACGATGAATCCGAGGTGCGCGAGCGTCATACCCATGTAGCCGACGGGCAGCTGCGCAATGCCGCTGAGTCGACCACGCGCCTGTTGCCATAGGTCCTTTGCGTGGGCCAGCAGCACCCATAGTGCCAGTGCAGCACCGGCGCCCACCTGCCATTTGAATGCGCCGCTCACCAGCAGCGGTACCGCTACGCCAAGCAGGACGCTGGCAATGAAAAGTGCGCCGAGCTTGCGCCACAACAGTGTCACACTGGTGCGCTTCCAGCGCGCCGATGGACCCACCCCCAACGCGACGGTGAGCACGGCCATCAAGGGCACGAATACGGCGTTGAAATACGGTGGGCCAACCGAAATTTTCGCGCCATCGGTGACTGCCTCGTACGCCAGCGGGTACAGGGTGCCCAGGAGCACCGCGGCCATGGCCACCACCAGCAGGACGTTGTTGATCAGCAACAGCACTTCGCGAGAGAGTCCGTCGAACTGGGCTCGCGAGCGGATCAGCGGCACCCGGATCGCATACAGCGTCAGCGAACCGCCGACCACGATCACCAGAAACGCCAGAATGAACAAGCCGCGACGCGGGTCCACGGCGAATGCATGCACCGACGTGAGCACGCCCGAACGCACGATGAATGCACCCAGCAGCGACAGCGAAAACGCGGCGATGGCCAGCAGCACGGTCCAGCTCTTGAATGCGCCGCGCTTCTCGGTCACCGCAAGCGAATGCACCAGCGCGGTGCCGACCAGCCATGGCATGAACGAGGCATTCTCCACGGGATCCCAGAACCACCAGCCGCCCCAGCCGAGTTCGTAGTACGCCCACCAGCTGCCGAGCGCGATCCCGGTCGTGAGGAAGGCCCACGCGACATTCGTCCACGGCCGCGACCAGCGCGCCCAGGCCGCATCGAGCCGTCCGGTCATCAGGGCTGCCAGCGCGAAGGCAAAGGCAACTGAGAAGCCGACATAACCGATGTACAACATTGGCGGATGCACGGTAAGACCGAAGTCCTGCAGCAGCGGATTCAGATCGGCGCCTTCCGCCGGAGGGATGGGCAAGGCGCGCTCGAACGGATTACTGGTGAAGAGTGAAAACGCAGCGAACCCAGCGGTGAGCGCGCCCATCACCGCCAGCACGCGACTGATCAGCGGCAACGGCAGATTTCGGCTGAACGTGGCCACGGCCAGCGTCCACGCGGACATGATGAGAATCCACAAC
>JAQBCT010000347.1:0-4288 GCA_032124855.1 Gammaproteobacteria bacterium | reverse complement strand
GTGGCACCCTTACCCAGCTCGCCTCGCCGGGCGCGCTCCACCAGTCCCGTCAGCACGTCCAGATATTCATCGACCGTCTTCGTGTGCGCGGGAGAAATCATCAGATGAATCCCCGGCGGGCTGCTGGTGCGGCTGGACACCCAACCGCCTCGAAACAGCTCATCACCCACCGCGAGGATATCGATGTCACCGCCTCCGAACGCGATCAGCGACAAACGCGGATCACCGAATACTTCCAAACCTAACGCCCCGATCCCATCAGCAATGCGACGCCGCGTATCGATGATGGCGCGTGCGCGCGACCGATAGCCCTCAAGGCCCAAATAGTTCATCACGGCCCACGCGGCGGCAATCGCGCCGCCGGGCCGCGTTCCGGCCATGGTCGGCGTGAACATATGCCCGCTCGGCCAGGCATCGAAATGAAACCCCTGAAATTTCTGTAAGGCGGCGTCACGGTAGAAGACAGTGGATGCGCCCTTGGCAGCGTAGCCGTATTTGTGCAGGTCGGCCGACATCGAGGTGACACCGGGCACACTGAAATCGTACGGCGGAACTACTTCGCCCAACATGCGTACAAAGGGGGCAATGTAGCCGCCTACGCAAGCGTCCACGTGCAGCCACAGCTCGCGCTGCAATGCCAGCTGGCCCAGTGCCTCGATGGGATCCGTGACTCCGAACGGGAAACACGGTGCCGAACCGACGAGCATCACCGTATTTGCATCCACGGCATCCGCCATGGCCGAGACGTCGGCGATGTAGCCCTTGGTTGTAGGAATTCTCACCACCTCCATGCCGAGATAGTGGCCCCCCTTGTCGAATGCTGCATGCGCGGTATAGGGGACGATGACGCGTGGTTTACCGGCAACCGGGTGGTGCTCGGCCGACCAGTCGCGACAGGTCTTCATCGCGAGCAGGATGCTTTCGGTGCCGCCTGACGTCATGCCACCCGCCGCTTCGGGCGGCGCGCGCTGCAACGCAAGCCCCATGTCGATCACTTGCGTTTCCATGCGCTTCAAACTGGGAAATGCGCCAGGGCCAAGGGCGTTTTCCGAAATGAATGCACCATATGCATCATGGGCTACTTGCAATACATCATCCCCGGCGTGGAATACGTACACCGACGCGCGGCCCTCGCGCCATCGCACATCACGTGCCTTGAGCGTTTCCAGCTCGCCGTGCAGTTCGGTCCAACTCCGTCCGTGCTCTGGCAGTTCAGTGCGCATCAACTCATCTCCCTGGGACGACCGGATACTACCTTTGCCATCTGAGCGTTGCGAGTAGACTAGGCGCCACACGGTTGAGGTTTTTCATGACGGCACGCCAACGCCTTCCGAGCGTCGATCGGATCATTCACCATGCATCCCTCGCAGCCGCCGTGGATCGATTCGGTCTGGAGATGGTCAAGTCCACGGTGCGCGATCTGCAGAGCCAGGCACGCCTTGCACCCGCGACACCCATCTGGGCGACAGAGATCGAACAGTATTGCGAACACGTATCGAAGCACCTCGACGCCCACGTTGGGCGCGGCCTGGTGGCGGTTTACAACATGACCGGCACGGTGATCCATACCAATCTGGGACGTTCGCTCATCAGCCGCGCCATGGCGGATGCAGGTCTGACCGCCGCCATGCACCCTGTAACATTGGAATACGATCTGGATGATGGCCGCCGCGGCGACCGTGACAGCCTGATCGAACCGATGCTATGCGCCCTCACCGGCGCGCAAGCCGCCACTGTCGTGAACAACAACGCGGCCGCCCTGCTGCTGGTGCTGAATACATTCGCCCGCGGCAAATCGGTGCCCGTTTCGCGCGGCGAAATGATCGAAATCGGCGGCAGTTTCCGATTGCCGGAACTGATGGAGAGTGCGGGCTGCAAGCTGCGCGAGGTGGGCACCACAAACCGCACGCACCCACACGACTATTCGAACGCGGTCGATGAAACCACCGCCATGCTGCTCAAAGTACATCCCAGCAACTACCGCATCGAAGGCTTCACGCGCGCGGTTTCAACCGAGGTGATGGCCGCCACGGCGCGCGCCAGAGAACTGCCGTTGGTGGTAGACCTGGGCAGCGGCGCGCTTGTTGATCTCGAACGTTTCGGCTTGCCCCACGAACCCACCGTGGCCGAGACGCTTGCTCAAGGTGCCGACATCGTGACGTTCAGCGGTGACAAATTGCTCGGCAGCGTGCAGGCGGGCCTGATCGTCGGCCGCCGCGATCTCATCGACGCAATCAAACGCAATCCGATGAAACGGGCATTGCGCTGCGACAAGATCACGCTGGGTATTCTCAACTACACGCTGAAGCTGTATCAGGATCCAGACCGGTTAGCTGTCGAATTGCCGCTGCTGCGAACCCTGACGCGCCCGCTGCACGCGTTGACCGCGGTGGCGCAGAGAGTCAGTGGCGTGCTGCAAGAACGACTGGCGCCGTCATTCACCGTTCGACCGGTGCCGCATCATTGCCAGATCGGCAGCGGCGCGCTGCCGGAGACTGCGCTCGCCAGCATCGCCGTGCATATCACCACCGAATCCGGATCGTCGCTGCACGCACTGGTGACGCGGCTGCGCCAGCTCGCAACACCGGTGGTGGGCCGCGTCCACGATGGCGCGCTGTGGCTCGACGTGCGCACCATCGACGACGTCGATGCGCTGTGCCGCAACCTCGAACAGGTGTAGATCCGACCCATGATCGTCACGCTCGCCGGTCATGTAGACCACGGAAAGACCAGCCTCGTGCATGCGCTGACCGGGGTGGATACGGACAGCCTCGCCGAAGAAAAACGCCGCGGGCTCACCATCGACATCGGCTTCGCTTATGCCGATATCGAGGCGCAGCGTATCGGCTTCGTGGACGTGCCCGGTCACCATCGCTTCATTCACAACATGGTGGCGGGTGTCGCAGCGCATCAGCTCGCACTTGTAGCCGTGGCTGCCGACGACGGCGTGATGCCGCAAACGCGCGAACATCTGGCGATCCTGAAGCTGCTGGGAGTTACCGAGGGCATTCTCGCGATTACCAAGATCGATCGCGTGGATGTGCAACGCACCACCGAGGTGGCCGACGCCGCCGCAGCGCTGTGCGCCGCATTCGGTATCACGTTGCGAGCGATCGTGCGCACATCGACCATCAGCGGTGAAGGCGTCGATACGCTTCGTGAACAGATTGCCGAAGCCGCGCGCCACCGCGAGGCCATCGCCGCTGGTGGTGAATTCCGTCTTGCGGTTGATCGAGCATTCGTGGTGAAAGGCAGCGGCGTGGTGGTCACCGGCACCGTGCACTCCGGGGTCGTTGGCAAGGGTACCGAGGTTGCAATCGCACCGGCCGGTACGACGGCGCGCGTACGGTCGCTGCGGGTCTCCGATCAGGAAGTTGATCACGCCCAGGCAGGAGATCGCTGCGCCGTGAATCTTGGCGGCATCGCGGTGAGCGATATCACGCGCGGCGACTGGCTGGTGGCACCGGCTGCGCTTGCGCCCACTCATCATGTACAACTGCGGCTTGCCGTACTCGATGATTTTCCGCGCGCACTGAAGCATTGGTTGCCAGTGCACGCATACCACGCCGCGAGCCACGCTGAGGGTCATGTGGCGCTGCTTGATGCGGCGCCCATTGCACCGGGTTGCGAAGGCTTCGTGGAACTCGTGCTGAACACGCCACTGCATCCCAAGCACGGTGACCGGCTGGTGCTGCGTGATCATGCGCTGCAGCGCACCATCGGCGGCGGCACTGTCATCGATACAGCCTTCGTCGCACGCGGCCGGCGCGCGCCGGAGCGAGTGGCGCGGCTGGCGATCGCGCAGCGCGCGGATGCGATAACCGCGTTGGCCGGACTGCTGGATCTGGGAGATGTCGATCTCACGGCATTCAAGCGCGCCCGCAATCTCACCGCCGCGGAGTATCAACGGGTCATCGATGCAGTGGCGCCACACCAAGTCCAGCGTGGCGGCACCCTCATCGCGCTGCATCCCACGCGCTGGAGCGCAGCATTGGATACCCTCGCCGCCCAGATTGCGGCGTATCACAAAACAGCGCCACACAGTCCCGGGCTTAAGGTTGACCAGATCCGGCGCATGCAGCTTGTACCGAAGCAGTGGCTCGATGCCGCACTGGCGCAACTGATCGCCTCATCACGCATCCGCGAATCCGCCGGCCACTTCTTCGCTCCCACCCACCGCCCTCAACTACCACCGGACGACGCCGCGCTGCTGAAGCGCATCGAGACCTTAATCAGTTCAGATGGCCAACCGCCCAGCAGCGGCGACATGGCAAAGACGTTGGGGATC
>JAQBCT010000346.1:0-5991 GCA_032124855.1 Gammaproteobacteria bacterium | reverse complement strand
CGCCTCGGCCCGCAGGATCAGCACCCCACCATTGGCCCGATGCAGCGCGCCTGGCCGGATCAGCGTGACATCGGTATCGAGTCCACCACCCGGCAGCTGTCTATATTCGATGAACCCGAACAGGTTTTCGTAGGTGGGGTTGTGTTCACAGATCACCGGCGGATGGTTTTCGTGGCTGCGATCCACCAACAGATTGACGCTGTAGCGGTGCTGGGCGCGCTCGGGACGCGGACTTACCACGCCGTCGTCGGAGGACAGCAACAATTCGTAGTGCTCCACCACGTCGCGGGAGAAACCCTCCAACCAGCCGCGCAGCTGTTCGAACTGATTGAAGCTCTCGCGCAACCCCGCCAACAGTCCGTCGCTGGCGCGGCGCGCCACCTCGCGATTGAGTCCTCGCAGCGATTCGAAGAACTGCCGTTGAAATCGCGCCCCATCGCGATTGATTTCGGCCATCTTTTCCATCAACTGGCGGCTGCTCTCCTCGAGCTCGGCGCGCTTCTCCGGGGGCAGCGCGTTGATCGGCATCGGATTTCCGTCGTCCCCTAACGCCGCGATGATGGCGCCCTGGGGGGTGTTCACGATGGACAGATGCGCTGCATTCGCCTCGGTCTCGAGTGCGCGCATGCGCCCCTGCAACTCGGCTTCGCCCTGGCTGCGCAGCGCGGCCGCCTGGCGTTGATACGATTCGCTGCCGAACGCGGACGCCAATTCCTGGGCCAGCGCCGGAAGCAGTTGATCCGTGGCGGTCTTCAGGCGCCGCGCCGTACCTGGCGGCAGCGCCACGGGACGGGGTGTGGCGGGCGCATCGAAATCGAAGACGTAAATCCAATCCTCGGCCCGCTCGCGCGGGGATGCCCAGGCCTCGATGAACTCGCGCGTGGCGGTCATGCGGCCGCTGCGATTGGGACCCAGCACGTAAACGTTGTAGTCGTTACCCGGCGTGTTGAGGCCGAACTGCAGCGCCGCACCGGCAGTCGCGTGACTGGTCAGACTAAACGCACGCGCATCGCCCGCCACCGCAAAATCAAATTGCGGCAAGCCCACCGCGTCGGCGTCCAGTTCACGAACCGTCATGCTACCCCTGCGCCTTTGCCGATCTTGAAATTATCCCAGCTGACGATGCGGTCGGGCGTCACGACCACCCAGCGGCGATTGCGCCCGCCCGCGCTGGCAGCATTAGGTGGCGGATCGGCAACCGGCGCGCGGCCATGACCGCCGTTGTATTTGCGGCCCATCTGCACGCGCGCCTGCGCAAGGTGCGTATCAGCACTCTCCGCACCCGCATCTTCCAGCACCCGCGCGCGGCCCTGAATCATTACCGCCTGCAGCTCGGGAAACTTTTCGTTGCGATCAATCAACACCGTGCAATCCGGCGCCCGGCGCAGGTTCACGACCTTCTGCCCCCGACCGTAGAAATAGATGCGTCCGCCGGCCCAGCCGAACCACATCGGGGTGAGATTAATGCGCGAGAGCGGCCCGACGCTTGCGATGCGCATATTCCACTGGCTTGCCATGATCTCTTCGATCTGGGCGGAGTCCAGCGCCAGCTCGCGCGGCAGTGCCATCCCGTCAGGCCGCGCGCAGTTCGGCGATCATCGCCTTGCGCTCTTCAGCGCTGACGAAGTCGAAGCCCGCCGAGGTGCGGTCGATCATCGCGCTGTAGCGCCGCTTCATTTCCGGGACGATGGCCGCGGGTTCACCGACGACAGCGAATTCTTTGAGAATATCGTCGGTGATGAGTGAACCCATTTCCTTCCAGCGGCCCTGCTTCGACATTGTATTGAGCTCGGGCTGCAGATCACCCACGCCGATCGACTCGAGCACGCCGCGATACGCCGGAGTGGAGCCGTAGAATGCGATGCGCTCACGCGCGGCCTGCTTGGATTTGTTGAACGCGTCCTCATTGGCGCCCGACACGACGAAATTCGAATACGAAATTTCGAAATTGGCGCGCTTGCGACCTGCCTTGGCGAGACCCCGCTCGATGGCGGGCAGCGTGACGGTCTTCATAAAGGGCACCGTGCTGAACGGATGAATGATCATGCCGTCGGCCACTTCGCCCGCAACCTCGGTCATATGCGGACCGACCGCGGCCAGAATCACCTTCGGCGCGCCATATTGCTTGTTCTCTGGCGTAAACGCCGGCGTCATCAGAGTGTGCGTGTAGAACTTGCCGACGAATTCGAGCTTGGCGCCGTCGTACCAGTTCGCCCAGATCGCGCGCATGGCCAGCACCAGTTCGCGCATCTGCGGCGCGGGTGCGCCCCACGGCATGCTGAAACGCTTGGTGATATGCGGTTTGATCTGCGAGCCAAGACCTAGCGTGACGCGCCCCTTAGAGAATGCGTTCAGGTCGTGGCCGATGTTGGCGAGCACCATCGGACTGCGCGCAAAACCAACCGCAATGGAGCTGATCAGATCGACCTTGCTGCTGTGCTCGGCCGCGAGTACCAGGGGAAAGAATGGATCGTGATTCATCTCCGACGTCGCGACACCGTCGTAACCCATGGCTTCCAGCGCCTTTACGGCCGCCGGTACCTTGTCGAGTTGGGGGCCTAGGCCCGCGTCTACTTTCATCGTCTTCTCCGAGTGAATTTTTCGTTCTAGTGGGTCAGTTCGTTGATGATCTTGATGCGATCCTCACGCGCAATGTTGGCGTACGCGGCCGAGGTGCGGTCGATGATGTCGCCGTACCGCGATTTGATCTGCCCGGCGATGGTCGATGGTTCGCCGATCACCGCGAACGCCTTGAGGATATCGTCCGTGATCAGTTGGCCCATCTCCTCCCAACGACCCTGCTTCGACATGCTGTTCAAGTCGCGTTGCAGGTCGCCCACGCCGATTGAATCGAGTACGGGCTGGTAGGCCGGCGTCGAACCGTAGAACGCCACCTGACGCCGCGTGGCGACGGTCGCCGCGGCCAGATCTTCTTCAGTCTTGCCCGTCACGACGAACACCGGATAGCTGATCTGAAAATCTTTGCGCTGCTTGCCAGCGCGCGCGAAGCCGCGCTCGAGCGCCGGCAACGTGGTTTCGCGCAGATATTTCTCAGTGGTGAAGGCATGAATGATCACACCGTCGGCCACTTCGCCGGCGACCTCGGTCATCTTGGGGCCTACTGCCGCCAGAAATACTTTGGGTGCACCGTAGTCGTTGTTGGTGGGCGTGAAGAACGGCGTCATCAACGTATGCGTATAGAAACGGCCCGCAAACTCCAGCGGCTTACCTTCGTGCCAGGTGGCCCAGATGGCGCGCATCGCCAGGATGAATTCCCGCATCCGCGCGGCCGGCGACGACCACGGCATGCTGAAGCGCTTGGCGATATGCGGCCGGATCTGCGACCCCAGCCCAAGGATGAAGCGGCCCTTCGAGGCCGCATTCAAATCGTGGCCAATGTTGGCCAGGATCATTGGCGTGCGCGCAAATGCAACGGCGATGGACGTCATCAGATCGACGCGCTGCGTGTGCAAGGCGGCCAGCGCCAGCGGGAAGAACGGATCGTGAGACGTTTCCGCCGTGAGGATGCCGCTGAAGCCCATTTCTTCGAGCGCGGCCGCCTCGGCGCCGACTTTATCCAGTTCCCAGCCGATACCACCGTCTACCTTCATGGTCGTTCCCCTGCAGATTTCGAGTTATGACAGACATTGTACGGCGCTCGCGCACTCGATTCAGCCGGGACCTCATCCCACCTGATCCGGTGCCACGCTGAACAGTCCCGGATGCGGCCCGTCACCCCCGCGAAAGTGGTCGCAGGTGACCCCGCCGTGTGCGAATCGCAGGCGATAGACCAGATCGTTTGGCTGGCGCGCGCGATCTGCCTCGCTCGGTGTGAGCCCCAGAAAATGGGTCAAGAGCACGCGACCGCTGATGCCGTGCGACACGACCGCAATGCGCTGAAACGGCAATTGCTGCAGATCCGTTGCCGCTGGCGCGATGCGCTGCAGCATATCGGGCAGGTTCTCGCCACCCGGCGGGCGATGGTGAAACGGATCGCGCTCACGCTCGGCCCATTCCGCTGGGAACGCCCGCTCGATTTCATCGATGGTGAGCCCCTGCCAGTCCCCGCAGTCGCGCTCAACCAGCCGCGGATCGAACGCCGCACTCACGTCAAACTGCCCCTGAATCAGCTGGGCCGTCTCACGCGCGCGACCGAGCGGCGATACCAGTAAATGCTCCACACCTTCGCGCGCCAGCAGCGCGGCGTTAGCGCGGGCGTGGTCGCGCCCCTGCGCAGTCAGCGCGGAATCGAGCCGGCCCTGCATGCGGCGCTCATGATTCCACTGGGTCTGCCCGTGTCGCACCAGATACAGCACATCCATCGTCGTTACCCCATTTGTCAGCGCGATGATACCCAACGCGTCGCTTGAATCCTTCGCGTGACATCCCCATAAATGGCACTGATCCGTTTGCCGCGGGTCCAAGGCATCAACCACCTACGGGGTCTTCGATTCATGCGCATCCTGCTGTTCCTGGGTACGAATATCGCGGTCATTCTGCTGGCCAGCATCACGTTCCGCGTGTTGGGGCTCGAGCAGTTCATGTCCAACCAGGGCGTCGGCATGAACATGACGGGCATGCTGATTTTCGCCGCTGTGTTCGGGATGGGCGGCTCGTTCTTCTCGCTGTTGATCTCCAAATGGATGGCCAAGCGCGCTACCGGCGCGAAGGTGATCGATCAGCCAGGCACACAAACGGAGCGCTGGCTCATCGACACCGTGAAGCAGCTCGCGAGCGATGCGGGCATCGGTATGCCGGAAGTGGCAATTTTCGCCTCCGCACAACCCAACGCATTTGCGACCGGCGCCAGCAAGAACAACGCGCTCGTTGCAGTCAGCACCGGGCTGCTGCAGAACATGCGGCCGGAGGAAGTGAAGGCCGTGCTCGGCCATGAAATCGGCCACGTCGCCAATGGCGATATGGTGACGCTGACCCTGATTCAGGGCGTGCTGAACACGTTCGTGATCTTCTTCGCCCGCATCATCGGTTCCATCGTGGATCGCGCAGTCTTTCGCAGCGAGAGCGGCCACGGCATCGGCTTCTTCGTGGTCACGATGATCGCGCAGGTGGTGCTGGGTATCGGCGCCAGCATGATCGTGATGTGGTTTTCGCGGCATCGGGAATTCCGCGCTGACGCGGCCGGCGCGCACCTGGCCGGACGCAACAACATGATCGGTGCGCTGGAGCGCTTGAAGGCCGCCACGCAGATGCCGGACGAAATGCCCGACACATTGGTTGCATTCGGCATCTCCAGTGGCTTGCGCAGCGGTTTGTCGGCGCTGTTCGCCTCGCATCCGCCACTGGATCGACGCATCGCGGCGTTGCGCGCCGCCTGATACTGCGGCGCGTCGCCCAGGCTATTTCTTCGTGGTGCGGTAGTCGCCGAATTCCTGATCGCGCTTGGTCAGCGCTTCGGTGAGTCCCTTGCGCAGCTCGGCCAGATGCGCCTGCGTGGAGCGCGTGAAGGTCGCCAGCGTCTGCATTTCGGTGCCCGCGCGTATGCCGGCGCGAATGCCCATCGCGTCCATCTGCCGGTGCACCGCACGCTTGTTGATCTGCTGAATATCCGACGGCACCTTCGCCACCCGTTCGGCGATGTCGAGTACGCGCGCATCAAGTTCGGCCGTGGCGAACGCGCGGTTGGCGAAGCCGCATTCCACCGCGTCGAGCCCCGACATGGAATCGCCCGTCAACATCAGCTCCATCGCGCGGCGCAGGCCGACAATCCACGGATAGAACTGATTGTCCGGCGGCGACATCGTGCGCACCACTGGATAGCCGATCTTCGCGTCCTCGGCGACGTAGACGAGGTCGCAGCCGGTCGCGAGCTCGCTGCCGCCCGCGAGGCAGTAGCCGTGCACCTGCGCGATCACGGGCTTGCCGAGGTCCCAGATGCTCATCCAGCCCGAGGTGACGTGGCGCGGCCAGTGGCCATCGCCGCCGGCGGTGTAGTAGGGCAGCTCCCGGCCCTCGTTGCCGCCGCCGAGCTCG
>JAQBCT010000345.1:0-4683 GCA_032124855.1 Gammaproteobacteria bacterium | reverse complement strand
AAAATGTTTGGTGTAAAGGCTCGTTTGCAGCAGCCATTGGGCATCTTCCGCGGCATATCCATCAACTGGAATTGCGAGAGAGCCGAGCAGTGCCAAAGCACAACTGATCATGCGAAACCGTACGTGGTACATGGAACCTTCAACGGGAACGGGGATAGATGCCAATTATATAGGCAACACTGCGCCATCCGCCGCCACAATTCGCAGCGGCGCAGGGCCTCGACAGCGGTCATGGCGTGACCAGCGGCGTACGTAGCACGCAGCGCGGACTTTCAAGGCCCCGCGCATTAAACTGGCACGATGCCACGACACCTTGAACAGCAGCAGCTGATAACGAAGTTCCTGATGATCGACCGCATGCGCATATTGCGCAGGGTTTTCCATGGCCCCGCCCCGTCCGGGCGCGGCTGGCGTCGCGGCGCCGGACTGGCTGTGATGGCCATGCTGCTGGTGGAATTGAGCGGTTGTGCCTGGCTGGACGCCAAGGTACGCACGATGATCTACCGACCCTCGCCCGAGCGGCAGGCCGACTTCACCGGATTACGACCCGGCGACCTGTCGTTCGCCACCCTGGTGCCCGGCGAAATGGCGGGCACGCAGGACAGCCTGCAGCTATGGTGGCTGCCGCACGCCGACCCGCACGCCCCGGCGCTGCTCTATCTGCACGGCACGTTTCGCAATCTATACCGCAACATCGGCAAGATCGATGCGTTGCGTGCAGCGGGCTACGCGGTGCTGGCGGTCGATTATCGCGGCTGGGGCGAGAGCACCCCCATCATCCCCAGCGAACAGACGATCTATGCCGACGCCGAGGTGGCCTGGGCTGAACTGGTGCGGCGCCAGCCCGACCCGCGCAAACGCGTCATCTACGGCCATTCCGTGGGCGGCGGCGTGGCCATTGAACTGGCCAGCCGCAAGCACCATGGCAGCGATTATGGCGGGCTGATTGTTGAATCGACTTTCACGCGACTGCCTGACGTGGCGGCGGCTGACGGCATCCTGGGCACCCTGCTGTCGGGCTTCTCGACCGAGAAGTTCGATTCCATCGACAAGATCGGCAGGGTCGATGCGCCGATACTGATCATTCACGGCAGCAACGACCACACCGTGCCCGTTGCGCTGGGCCGCGCATTGCGCGATGCGGCGCCCGCCAATACCCGCTGGGTGGAAATCGCCGGCGGCGGCCACAGCCGCCTCTACCGCGACGCGCCAGAAATTTATCAGCAGACCCTGCGCCGCTTTGCCGAGCTACTGCACTGACTTTCAGGTGACGGCGTCAGGCCTGCCCACGCCGCACACCGGCACCGCTCACTCGATCTTGCAGTCCGCCAGCGCCGGATAGTTCGGCTCGAAGCCCAGCCCCGGCGCATCGGGGATCGCAATGCGGTTGTTCTCCGGCTTGGGCGCGTTAATGAATATGGCCTCGCCCACCGCCTGCATGCCGAGATGGAATTCGACCCACAGGCCGTTCATCAGCCCGGCGATGGAATGCATGTTGTGCAGCGGCCAGCCGCCGCCGTTGGCGATCGGCAGATTAAAGGCCTGGGCGAGGTGAGCGATCTTCTGCGTTTCGGTATAACCACCGCTGTAGCAGGGATTGGGCTGCACGATGTCGACCGCGCCGGCCGCGATCAACTCCTTGAAGCGCCAGCGGTTGCCGGTCATCTGCCCTGCGGCGATGGGGATGCGCGTCTCGCGCCGCAGATCGGCCATGCTGCGCGCATCGATCGCGTACACCGGTTCTTCAAACCACGTGATATTGCAGTCCTCGATGGCATGGCAGAGCATTTTCGCCTCAAGCGGGCTGAACATGTAGTTGGCGTCGATCATCAGGTCGCGATCGTCGCCGATCACGTCGCGCACCGCGCGCACCCGCTTCGCATCCTCACGCCAGCTCGCCGTGCCATCGCCGACCACCATCTTCAGGCGCTTGGCCCCCGCCTTGACCTGCAGCTTGGCAGCCTCGACCAGTTGCTCGATGGAATACTGCTTGAAGCCAAAGGTCACGTAGATTTCCGCGCTGTTGCTGTGGCCGCCCAGCAGTTGCGCGATGCTGCGGCCGGTGTGCTTGCCGTGGATGTCCCAACAGGCGATGTCGAATGCGGACAGCGCGGTGGTCACCACCCCGGTCATCGCACGATTGTTCAGCTTCCACCAGACGTGATCGTGGATGGCCTCGGTGTCGCGAGGGTCCATGTCGAGCACCGCGTCCTTGAGATCGCGATTGAGCGCAGTGACGATGGACGCTCCCAGATACTGCCCGCCGCACAGCCCGTGGCCGACAATGCCGGTATCGGTCTCGACGGTGCAGAACACCAACTTCCTGGAAACCGTGGGTTTATCGAACAGCGGGACATTCACGGTCAGGTGATGCAGGGAGGCTTTGATGTTCTTGATTTTCACAATAAGTTCCTCTTAACAAAGCAGCGGCTGAATTCACGGCACTACAAACGGGTGCGGTAAAGTGGCTTAATCAATACGAAGATTAACCACCTGCACGCAAAAAGCAAAGCGCTGCAGGCTCAGACGTGGCCGTACTTGGCCAGAACCTGCTCCAGCGTCGCACCAGCCTCAAGTTCTGCGCGAATATTAATCTCGGTCGCAGTCAGACGCTCGGCTTCGGTCAGCACTCTTTCCAGAAGTGTGGCAGGCACTACGATCGCGCCGTCCAAATCGGCCAGTACAAAATCGCCAGGTTTAACCTCGACGCGCTTCACGGTCGCCCCCGGCAAGTAGATCGGCGTCTGCCAAGCGGCGACTTTCCAGCGGCCTATCGACTGCACCGGCGTGCGGTAACGCGCATAGACCGGGAATTTCTGTTTTGCGATCCAATGAATATCGCGTATGCCGCCGTCAATCAGCGCACCGGTGCAGCCTCGCACTTTCATGCCCAGCGCGATGAGTTCACCAAAAAAACATACGCCCTCACCAGCACCTCCCCATACGCTGATCTCACCCGGGCGGAGTCCGTCTACCGCCCGCATCTTGTCGGGGTCACCACTACCTGCAGAGGTGCGCATCTCACCACAGATGGTGTAAGCCCAGCCCGCCATCTTGCCGGCATTGGCGGGATAGGGCGTGAACACCGGCGCCAGTCCGTAATCGGGATTACCCATGGCGTCGAGCACGTCCGCGACCGTGGCTGTATCGACTTTGAGAAAACGCTGTCGTAGCGCCTCTGCTGAGGGCGCGGAAGGATTGAATGATTCAGTCATGTCTCAGGTTCCGTAACGCACTGGCGATTTCACCAACTTGAGCGCGGCGAGCGCGCTGTAGCAGGCAAGCCACGCCGTTTTGGGATTTTCAGGGGCAGGCACGTTTTCCAGCTTGATGCTGATGTTGCCGGTCTTGCCCTTGATCTCGATGAAATGCGTGTTGTACTTGAGCGCGGGGTCGGCAACCACCCTGAGCCGGGTGCGGTCGAAGCCGATGCCGGCCATGGACAACACTGCGGCAATGTTGACGTTGGCGGGAAAGTGCGGCACGCCCTCACGCGCGCTGCCCTCGAACAGCACGCAGGCTACACGCAGGCCGGCGAGATCAATGCCGAGCTTTTCGACATAGGCGATACCCTTCCAGGCTGCCGGCGGTTTGGTGACGGCGATGGTGACCTCATCGACTCCGGCAATGCATGCCGCCTTGAGCGCGTCCAGTCCACCGATACCACCCGAGGGCACGTAGAGCAGCGCACCGCTCTTCTGCGCCGCAGCCTCCAGCTTTGCGCGCAACGCGTCATCCCCCATCGCGCCGCACGAGAGGACGATGAAGGCGATGCCTTTTCCCAGCAGTGGCGCGCCGTATTCGTGCACCACCTCGTGCGCCGCGGCCTCTACCACCACGTCGGGACGCGCGTCGAGCAGACCTTCCATGCCAGTGACGAAAGCAATGCCATGTTCAATAGCCAGCGATTTGCCGCGCGACTGCGCGCTGCGCCCGACGATCACCACCACTTCTGCCTCACCCAGATCGCCGCGCTTAATGTGCTCGATGAACAGACGGGCAATGGTACCGCCACCAATGATGCCTACGCGCATGGAAAATACTCCGTATCTAGGTACTGCCGCCCAAAGCGGACTGCAGAAAGGCTGGAAATCTGCGTTGCGTTAAATTAACTCTGGATGTCGTTGATGATTCCGGCATCTTCGGGGGTCGCGAGGCGGATCGAACAGCTACGCATGGCGTCGGAACGGAGAGAAAAGTGACGAATCAGGATACGGGCCGCCGCATGGGCGACTCGCCGCCCCCCCTTCAGTCAACCCCGGCTTGAGCGGGAATCAAGACGTTCCGGCGCCGCAGAATCCAGTAAGCGACGAACAGACCGACCGGGATGCAGGCGAGCGCCGCGACCTGCTGATCCGGATGGAACAGCACGACCATCGCGATGGCGGCGAGTACGAGCCGCAGCGGCACATCGAGCGCGATGTGGTCGGAAAACCGGGCCTGGATGCTGAAACTGACGCCGATCGTTACGGTCGAGAGCATCAGCAATGCTCCGATCTGGGCCCATCCGGGCTCCAGCACGAGTTCCGGCCGCGTGAATACGCCGGCCATCAGTACGAACAGCGAGATGCAGATCTGGATCGCATGGAACAGCGTTTGCATGAAGGGCGCGTCCGCGATTTTCGCGGTGATCGCGGCCGCCACCGAGGTGGGTGGAGTGAGCTCGCCCCAGACCGCGAGGAA
>JAQBCT010000344.1:0-16124 GCA_032124855.1 Gammaproteobacteria bacterium | reverse complement strand
GGCAGCGCGACTGGGATCTGTTTCTTGCGTACTGGATCTTCGAGCTGACGGGGGAAGTGTATGACCCCGGCCGACAAGACAGCGCTTTCGCGTTGAGGATGAATGGCTACCGAGACTGGTTGAATCTCTCTTCAGAGATCGCCGTGCAGTCGGAGCCGATCGCCCAGCGCGTTGATGATTTCATTGCATGCCAGCATTCTCGCGATACCTTCGCGCGAGCAAAGCTCGGGCCACGCGCGCGCGAATTTGACCAGCAGCTACGCGAGGTTCTCGCGCCGCATGCCACCGATGGGTTGCTGGCCTACGTGGTGCACACGCGCATCGTGTGGGGGTCCATCAGGACAACACCGTTCACTGCTCGCTAAAGCGCACGTCAGCCGTCTTCACCACGTTCGCCGTTCGGCCCGGCGCCGCCTGCCATGTCCAGTACATATTCGTATGCGCAATTACCTTGTCCGGCGTGGGCAGCCCATACGCAGACAAGTCCTCGGTGGTGTGCGCATCGCTCACCAGTACCGTGTCGTAACCGCGCGCGAATGCGCCGTGAATCGTCGCGCGAACGCACGCATCGGTCTGTGCCCCGGTGACGATCAGCCGCCCCACTTTCAGCTGGGCGAGCTCCGATTCAAGCACCGTGTCCTCGAACGAGTCGCCGTATTGCTTGTGCACCAGCGTCTCAGACTCGCTGTGTTGCAGTTCCGGCACGTAGCGCCATCCTTCGCTGTCTCTCACGAGATTGTCGTCGGAGTGCTGCACCCAGATCACGGGCACGCGGTCGGCCCGCGCCCTGCCGATCAGATGGTTGATATTGGCGATCACTTCATCGCGTCGGTGGGCCCTGGCCACTACGTTGTTCTGCATGTCGATCACCAGCATCGCTGTGTTGGGTCGTTCGCGCAGGCTTGTCATGCGGCTCTCCTGATGTCGGCGCTATCATTGCGACGGTGCGCATGCCAAGCATAAGACGTCGGTCGTGGGGTTGGGTAGGCGATCGATTGCCGCCTACGCCGTTGCGGCTGGCTCATGGGCCTTGCAAGTGAAGGGGATCAAAATGACTGACCCATCTGTGAACCTGCAGCCAACTCTCACGGGACCGCGTGTGATGGTGAGGCCGATTCGGGCGGACGATTGGGACCCGATGTTCGCCGCGGCATCAGATCCGGAAATCTGGGCGCTGCATCCCGCAAAGGACCGGTACACCGAACCGGTGTTTCGCGCGTTCTTCGATGGTGCAATTGACAGCGGCTCGGCGTTCGCCTTCGTCGATCGAGCCACGGAAGAGATCTTTGGTTCGAGCCGCTACTACGAACATAAGTCCGCCGCTCGCGAAATCGAGATCGGCTGGACCTTCATCGCTCGAGCGTACTGGGGCGGCAGCTACAACGCGGAGATCAAGCGCCTGATGCTGGATCACGCATTCACGTTCGTCGACACCGTGGTGTTCTGGGTGGCGGAGACGAATCTCAGATCGCGGCGGGCGATGGAGAAGATCGGTGGCGTCTTGCGCGAGGGGACTCGCGTTCGTGCCGCCACAGGCGCCGCGCCGCATGTCATCTTCGAAATCCGCAATGTCGACTAGCACGTCACGCTGATCTACAACACTCGCGAGGGAGGGGGAGTCCCCATGCTGAAGATTTATCACGTTCGAGGCACACGCTCGGTGCGCCCGATCTGGCTCTGCTACGAACTCGATCTGCCCATCGAGATTCAAACGATCGATTTCTCACCCGATTATCGAAACACCAGCCCGTGGCGTGCCATCAGCCCGGCGGGGAAAGTCCCGGCGATGACCGATGGCGGACTCACGATGTTCGAGTCCGGGGCGATGGTCGAGTACATCCTGGAGCGATACGGCAATGATCGATTGCGGCCGTCGCCCGGTACGCCGGAAAGCGCCATGCACCATCAATGGTGCTGGTTCAGCGAGGCAACGCTCGTCCGGCCGTTGGGGCTCTACCGGATGTTGCGCGCAGATGCCGACTCAAGCGCATCGCTCGCAGCTGAAGCCGAAGCGAAGGCACTTGACTGCCTGGCGGTGGTCGACGCGGCCATTGCCGATCGTGAATTTCTGCTCGGCGCGGCGTTCAGTGCCTGCGACATCATGATGGGCTATTCACTGCAGCTGATGGTGGGCGCGAAGCTGCTGGACGATCGCCATCCTCACGCGCTGGCCTATCTCACCCGACTCAAGACACGCGATGCGTGTCAACGCGCGATGATTGCGTGACAAACAGTCATGTGCCGCTGCGAAACGCATAAAGGGTGCGCCCTTTCGCACACAGCCGGTCCTCGTCGTCCACGATGCTGACCTCGATCATGGCGAGCTGGCGGCCGCTTTTGATTGTCACGGCGTCGGCGAATACCCGCGCACCATGCGCCGGACGCAGGTAGCTGATGTTGAGGTCCGCCGTACCCGCCGGTTGCTGTCCCGGGCGCAGCCGCGAGAACACTGCGACCAGCATGGCGATATCCACCATCGCTGCGAGTACGCCGCCGTGGACGCTGCCGCCGATCCCCTGCGGCGTTGCCTCCGTGCGTGTGAGACAGATGCGGCCGAAACCCGGGCGACGCTCAACGAGCGTGATGCCAAGCATGCGCTGCAACGGCTGCGCATCGAAATCGCGACGATAGGCATCGAACTCACTCAACTGCATCGTACTGTTCTCAGAACGCAACGCGTCGATCATACGATGGCACCGGACGCAGTCACCATGTTGAAATGCAGCGATGACTTTGCTGATTCTCAGTTATGCGTGAGACGGATCTCTACGAACCCATCAAACGGTTCCTCGAAAAACTGGGCTATGAAGTGAAGGCGGAGATCGGCGCTGCCGATGTGGTGGCGGTGCGCGGTGACGAACCGCCCGTGGTAGTCGAGCTGAAGACTGGATTTTCGCTGTCGTTGTTTCATCAGGCGATCGAAAGACAGGCATTGACCGATCTGGTCTACATCGCTGTGCCAACGGGTAAGGGCAGGGGCTTCGGTCAGTCGCTGAAGCGGAATCAAAAGCTGTGCCGGCGCCTGGGGCTGGGGCTGATTACCGTTCGGCTGCGCGATCGGCGCGTTGTGGTGCATCTCGATCCGGGGCCGTATCAGCCGCGCCAATCCAAACACAGGAAGGCGCGCCTTCTCGGCGAATTTTTCAAGCGCGTCGGGGATCCGAATGTCGGCGGTGCAACGCGCGTCAAGCTTGTCACCGCGTACCGTCAGGATGCGCTGCGCTGCGCTCGATACCTCTCGTTGAATGGCGCGACGAAAGCAGCTCTTGTTGCGAAGGGCAGCGGCGTGGATAACGCGCGCCAGATCATGGCCGACAACCACTACGGTTGGTTTGCGCGCATTTCAACCGGCATTTATGCGCTCAACGCTGAATCGTCTCTGGACACCGATTACCTCGCAGGTATTTGCGAGCGTGATGGGTTCCAGCAGAATGGCTGACGTCTGCCCACCGCGCGATCAGGAATCCATCATGCGCATGACATCGCTCGTCCCCGCCACCGCCGCCGGTGCATTTGTTCTGTTCGCCTGCTACGCGGCGTTCCAGGATGCGTCGCATATGAAGCATGCCTGGCTGTTCCCGGCGTCGTTATCCGTCTTGTTCTTGCTCGTCTGCCTGTTCACGGTCACTGCCGAGGGCGTGTTCGGTTTCTGGAGCGGGCACGGCGTGAGGCCTCGAAATGGCTGAGCTTTCGGTCACCGTATTGCTCCTGATCGTTGCTGTGATCCACCTGATTCCGTTCAGTGGATTCACTGGTATTGCACGACTCGAATCGTTGTATGGAATACGGATCGAGGGCCACGATCTGGAAATACTGATGCGCCACCGCGCGGTCATGTTCGGCATTCTGGGCGTGTTCCTCGGCTATGCCGCGTTTGTCCCAGCGCTGCAACCGCTCGCATTCCTGGCAGCGTTTGTCTCTTTGGTTTTGTTCTTCTACCTTGCGATCGCCGTCGGGGGATATGGCGGCGCGGTCAAGAGGATCGTTGTGGGTGATGTGGTGGCGGCGATCTGTCTTTCGGGCGCGGCGCTCATCTACTACGTCTGAGACCGCGGCTAATCCGCGGAATCCGGTTGCTGCACTTGCCACGTCAAAGCATGATGGGGCATCGCCGTCGTAATCGGGTCGGCGCACACCGCAGGAGCCTCACGAATGAATTTTAGAAGTGGCGCGCGCACGTTCGCGCTATTGAATTTGTTGTTGATCTCGGGTTGGTTCACCACGGCGACGTTCGCGGCCGACGTCGTACACGGTGAGCTGGGCACACCGTCGGCGACGGTGACGCTGGACGGCAAACAACTGCCGCCGCCGCCGATGAAATTCGGTGGTGTCATCAAGGAAGCTGCCAGCGATTCCAAGTCGTGGTGGCCGCCACGCGTGGTGCCACCACCCGGCGCGCCGAACGTGCTGCTGATCATGACGGACGACCAGGGCTACGGGGTCTCCGGTACCTTCGGCGGTGTGATCCCCACGCCGGCACTGGATCGAATCGCCAACGCCGGTTTGCGCTATACGCAGTTCCATTCAACGGCATTGTGTTCGCCCACGCGCGCTGCGCTGATCACAGGGCGTAATCACCACTCCGTCGGTTCGGGTGTGATTGGTGAATTGTCCACCGGCTTCCCCGGCTACAACTCCATCATCGGCCCGGACAACGCGAGCATCGGCACCATCCTGCGCGACAACGGTTACTCCACATCCTGGTTCGGTAAGAACCACAACACGCCGACCTATCAGTACAGCGTGGCAGGGCCGTACGACCAATGGCCCTCAGGGCTGGGCTTTCAATATTTCTACGGCTTCATGGGCGGCGAGACGGATCAGTGGACGCCGTATCTGTTTCGCGATCACGCCCAGATCACCCCGTGGGTCGGCCGCACCGACTACAACCTCACCACCGACCTGGCGGATGAAGCCATCAAACACATGCGCGACCTGAACGCGGCCGCGCCTGATAAACCCTTCTTCGTCTATTACGTGCCCGGCGGCACGCACTCGCCGCATCAACCGAAGAAGGAGTGGATTGCAAAGTTCAAGGGCAAGTTCGACATGGGCTATGAAAAGCTGCGCGAACAGATTTTTGCCAATCAGAAGCGGCTGGGGGTCATTCCGGCCGACACACAACTGACGCCCTGGCCGGCGGAGATTCCACGCTGGGAATCATTGTCGATCCTGCAGAAAAAACTCTATGCCCGGCAGGCGGAAGTGTTCGCGGGATACGCTGCCTACACGGACTATGAAATCGGCCGCGTCATCCAGGCCGTGCAGGATCTGGACAAGCTCGACAACACGCTGATCATCTACATCGACGGTGACAACGGCACCAGTCCCGAGGGCACGCTGTACGGCGCATACAACCAGCTCACCGCGTACAACGGAATTCTGAAGGAACCCGAAGCGTTGCAGTTGCTGCACTACGAAGACTGGGGCTCTGATGCCACCTATCCGCACATGGCGGTGGGCTGGGCGTGGGCGTTCGATACACCGTTTAAATGGACCAAGCAGGTGGCGTCCCACTTCGGCGGCACCCGCCAGGGCATGGCCATTGCGTGGCCGGGGCATATCAAAGATGCAGGTGGCATCCGCACCCAGTTCCATCACGTCATCGACATCGTGCCCACCATTCTGGAAGTGACGGGCATTCCCGCGCCGGCCGATGTGAACGGCATTGCACAACGACCCATCGAAGGGGTGAGCATGGCGTACAGCTTCGACGCGGCCAATGCAAAGGCGCCGTCCGCGCGGACAACACAATACTTCGAGATGGCCGCGAACCGCGGTATCTACCACGATGGCTGGATGGCCAACACCACGCCGTTCGCCCCACCGTGGGATCTGGCCACCGGCAAACTACCGAGTGTGGTGGATGGGTATAAGTGGGAGCTGTACAACATTGCCAAGGACTACTCCCAGAACAACGATCTGGCCACGAAGAATCCGGCGAAACTGCACGAGATGCAGCAGCTTTTCATCACTGAAGCCGCTAAATTCAACGTGCTGCCGCTGGACAACACGGCGTTCGTGCGTTTGCAGACACCGCGGCCAAGTGCGGTCGCTGGCAAGACCGAATTCGTCTACACGGGCGAGAACTACGGTATCCCCGTCGGCAATGCGCCGGACATTCTCGACAAAGATTTCAGCATCACAGCGGAATTGACGATTCCCCAGGGCGGTGCCGAGGGAATGATCGTCACGCTGGGCGGCCGCTTCGGCGGTTACGCCCTGTATCTGAAGGATGGCAAGCCGGTGTTTGTCTACAACTTCCTCGACATGGAGCGCACCCGCTGGCAGGGAGGCGTGGGCGGACGCATTGGCGAGAACGTATTCACCAGCGCGCTGGCGCCGGGGAAACATACGCTGGTGTTCGACTTCAAATACGACGGTCCAGGCCCGGCCAAGGGCGGCACGGGCGTCTTCACCGTGGATGGCAAGGAACTCGTCAGCAAGACAATGGAACATACGATTCCGCTAATCATGACCATCGATGAAACCTTTGATGTGGGCATAGATACGCGCACTGGCATTGATGATAGCTATGCACTGCCGTTCCGCTTCACCGGCAGCATCGACAAGCTGACGATCAAGCTAGGCCCGTCGCAACTGACTGAAGAGCAGCAGGCTGCAGCCCGCGCGGAAGTCACCCGGGCGACCGATTGAAAGGCATGACGCCCCACCAGCTGCTGCGGATTACCTGCGTCGCCGAGGCGGCGACGGGTGTCGTTGCGATTGCGATGCCCGGGCTGGTGGTGCACGTGTTGCTCGGCATGCAGATCTCGGGTGACGCAGCGCTGCTCGCGCGTGCATTCGGCATTGCGTTGCTTTCGCTCGCCGTCGCGGCGTGGCCGACTGTCGAAGCGTCACCGCGTTGCGGCGGATTTATCGGCATGTTGCTCTACAACGGTGCGATCGCCATGTACCTGGGTTACGTAGGTGCGCAGGGTATCGCTGCCGGGATGCTGTTGTGGCCGGCGGTGTTGTTGCACGCGGCGGTTGCGGCATTGCAGATTTACCAGTGGGCTGGCTCCCGCTGAATCCGCGTTGCAAATCCCCGATGGGATTGTGTTGGGCCAATTCGCCGGTGGGGCTTCAGAGGGTGTTGTTAAAGCCCGAACGAAACTCGTAGGAGGGGCTTCAGCCCCGATCCCTGTCGCAGGCTTCTCGAACAAGGATCGGGGCTGAAGTCCTCCGACGAGTGGTCCCACGCGGTTGCACGCAACGTCAACAACACCTGCTAAAGCCCGGCGGCAGCTTCGTGATCCAGCCAGACCACACAGTTCGGATGCCCGCGCAGCAGCGACGCGGGTACCGCGTTGCCGAGTTCGCCGTGCACGGTGCGCGCAATGATGTCGGCCTTGTGCGGACCCGTTGCCAGCAGCCACACCTCGTGTGCCGCGAGCAGCGCCTTCATTCCGAGCGTGACACCCCATGTCGGCACGTCGGTGTGATCCAGATAGCGAGCCGACGCGGCGATGGTGCTGGCATGTAGCTCCACGCGCCGCGTGAGGCTGCCTGGGTGCGTGCCAGGCTCGTTCATGCCCAGATGCCCGTTCGTGCCGATACCCAGGATCGCCAGATCCAACGGCCCCCGTTCGAGTTGCTGGTCGCTTGCGCGGCACAGGGGGTCGAGGTCCGTCTCATCCGCATTGAGATGGACGTACTGCCGCGGGGGAAGATCGATGCCGTCGAGCAACTGACTGCGCAGCATGTTGCCGCAGCGGCCGGGATCGTCGGGGTGCAGGCCGCCGTATTCATCCAGCAGATAGATGGTTGCTTGGCGAAACGATGCCTCACCGTCGCCAACCGCGCGCCGCATCGCGGCGTATACCGGCGTCGGTGTGTGGCCCGCGGGTAAGCACATGCGCAAAGTCGGGTGTGCGGTCAGCCGCGCACACCACAGTTCGGCGATGGCGGCGCCCCACGAATCGATCGAAGGGAATTGTTTGACCTGCACTACGACCGCTTCGACCGCTTGAGCGCGGGATGCAGCTGCGCATCGAGGTTGCGCTTCAGCTGTGCGAGCACGTTCAGCGTCACGGCGAGATCCTTGCGCGGAATGCCTTTCGCAGCGACAGCGTTGATCTTCGCGGCGTTGGGCAGCAGTTTGGGTTTCAGCGCACGACTCACCGGCGTGAGGTAGGTGCGCATGCGACGGCGGTCATGCTCATCGCGGTCGCGCCGCACCAGACCGGCCTTCTGCATGGCGTGCAATGTGAGCACCATTGAGGATTCGGTGAGATTCACCTCGCGCGCGAGTTCGCGCTGCGTGAGGCCTTCCTGTTGCCACAGCACGCGCAGCACATACCAGAAGCCATTGTTCAATTTGTGCCTGGCCAGCTGTTTCTGCAGCAGACGGTCGAACGCGCGATGCGTGGCACGAACCTGATAACCGTAGCTGGTGAGCGGGTCGGGATCGAAAGTTGGCGCGCGCGACATACCGCTATTTCGGCCGGGGCATGGCGAAGATGGAAGCGACGCTCGCAAAGTCGACATAGCCCAGCCGGCTCAGTTGATTGAGCGCGATGCTGTCCACGCGCCCATTCACAATGACCTCGTCCGCGATATAGATGCCTACCACTACGCCGATCACCAGGTGGCTGCGGCGGCCCTCGGGATGGTGCGGCAGCTCGATGATGTCGTGCACCCGGCATTCCAGCGCGGCCTTGCATTGGGTCACGCGCGGGGGTCGCACTGCGGTCGATGCGGTCGCGGTCAGTCCCACCTGCTCCAGTTCGTTCACGCCGTGCGGATAGGCGCGCGAAGATTCATTCAGCTGTTCCTTCAGAACGCTGTGGGCGAGGTTCACGACGAACTCGGGCACCTCACGCACATTGCGCAGGGTATCTTTCGCTTCCCCCCGGATTGCCTCGTTGGGCGCAAATACCACCACCGGCGGATCCGCGGCCACGGCGTTGTAGTAAGAGAAAGGCGCGAGGTTCACGCGACCCTGGCTGTCGATGCTGGTGACCCAGCCGATGGGGCGCGGGGCCACCAGCGCATTGATCGGATTGCTCGACAGCGGCGGCGGGGCGGGGTTGATGCGCGGGTCGTAGTACATGGTTCAATGCAGCCCGGCGTTGCTGAGCACGACATCGAGGCGTGCTGCCAGTTCGGGCGTCGCGCTCATCATGGGGAGGCGGTGTTCGTTGTGCGAGATGATCCCGAGGCGCTTCATCATGTATTTGATCGGGATCGGGTTGGTGTCGAAGAACACCGCACGGTTCAATTCCAGCAGTGCCTCGTGCAGCTGCCGCCCCGCCTTCAGGCCGCCGCCCGCCACCACGTCATACAGCTGCGCGATGCGCTTCGGCACCAGATTGCCCACTGCGTTCATCAAGCCGCAGGCGCCCAGCGCGAGCATGGGAAATGACAGCTCCTCCAGACCCACGAAGATGCGGAATGCCGGACCCAGTCGCGTCAGTGCTTCGGTGACCAGCGACAAATCCTGCGCCGCGTGCTTCATGCCGACCAACGTGGGAGTGGTGTCGGCAATGCGGCACAGCGTCTCCACTTCGATGTTCACCGCGGCGCGGCCGGGGATGTGATAGATCATCAGCGGCAGGTCGGAACGCTTACCGAGTTCCGCGAAATATGCGGCCAGGCCGCGTTGCGGTGGACGGATGTAGTAAGGGGTGACGATCAGCAGTGCATCCGCGCTGGCGCGCGCCGCGTGATCGGTGAGCACCACCGTTTCGGCCAGCGACTGCGACCCCGTGGCTGCGACGACCTGGGTCCGGCCCTTACCCACCTGCACGGCAATGTCCACCAGCTGGTTGCGTTCGGCGACTGTCAGCGTGCTGGGCTCTGCAGACGTACCGTTCACCAGCACACCGTGGCCGCCTTCCGAGATATGTCGCGCAACCAGTGTGGCGTAGACATCGTAGCTCACCTCGCCATCGACAAACGGCGTGATCAGCGGGGTGATGGAGCCGCGCAGGAAGTCGTTGTCCAGCTGCAGCATCGATCAGCTGCGGTTGGTGACGAAGCCGGCGTCGGTGCCGAGAATCCGCGGCGGAAGCGATAGATCCTCCTGCCACAGCAGCGACTCCATGAAAATATTGAGCGGTTGATCCTGAATGGTGAGTTCGAAAACAGATTCGTCGTTCGAGGCATGGTTGTGTACGGCCCAGCCCGGTGCCGAAACCATCAGGTCGCCCGCCCTCCATTCGTAGCGTTTGCCTTCCACGCGGCTGTAGCCCGAGCCGCTGAAGTAATAGTTGATGGCGGATGAGACGTGGCGGTGCGGCTTGTCGACGATGTGCGGCGGACGGATCGTCATCGTCGCGAAGAAATTCGGCGTGGTGCCGTTGAAGCGAGTGGTGGTGGGGTTGTACAGAAGATAGAGACGGCGCCCCACGTAGTCTTCACCCAGCGACTGCAGCTTCTCCAGATTCTCGCGCACCGCCTGCCACGGCCAGTGCAGCGCACGAGACGCCACGGCCGGCGGGTTGATGAGAATTTCATAGGGCATCAGCTCGGCACCGGCGTCACCCAGCGGGAACGTGCCGTAGGGGTTACGCTGGCGCGGATCGTCAACGATCTCGCGCGCCTGTGAGGAAGCGTTGGGTGATTCATCCACGATGTGCACGCGCATCATTTCCAGCAGCGCCGCATTGGAATAGGTGAGCCGCACCTGCAGATCGCGCCCGTCGTTGTGATGCGCGTAGGTAGCGTACGCCGGGTGATTCCAGACGTCGTACTGCGAAAATCCGATCTCGCGATCGCCTATGACGGTGCGCCCGTCGCCGCGGATACAGAAGTTCACCTGCGTGGAGTTGTGTCGAATGGGTGCGGTCGACTCGCCCGGCTTGAGCACATCGATGCTCACCTGCACGCCTGGCGTCAGGCCGCGTCCCGGCGTGGGTGCCCTGGGATGCACCAGCAGTGTCTGACGCCGTCCGTTGGCGGGACGCGGCGCATCGGCCAGGCGTTCCACTTCGGCCGCGATCATCTCCCGGGTGATGGTCACGGGCGGCCAGTCGGCGGCGGGCTTCAGATGTGCAGGGTCGCAGCTCGCGGTTGCGCCGCTGCGATCGAGCAGGATCGGTTCGACGGGTTTCACTCAGAGTTCCTCCGCGAAAATGGATGGCACGGGAGCGGCGATGGCGAGACTGTTCACGATGATGGCGTGACTGGTGTAGCGCGCCATCACCATCAGCACCGCCACCGCATCCTTGTAGCCAATGGCGGCGACGACGCCGTCCAACAGCGGCTTGGTGTCGCGACCGTCGCTCGTCACGGCCGCAATCAGAAATGTCTGCACGACGCGCTGCGCATCATTGAAGGTGGTGGCTCGCGACGGTGTCAGGCGCTCCACGTCTGCCACCCACTCGCGCGACAGGCCGAGTTTCAGGCTCAGGCGTTCGTGCTGATTCTTCTCGTAGTCGACACCCTTCATGGTGGCTACCGTGAGTGCGATCAGCTCCACGATGTCGTCGCCGAGCGAACCTTTGCCCGCGTCGGTGAATTCGATGAAGGCCTTCAGCGCCGCCTCCTGGTGCGCGGTGCGGGCGAAAAATTCGCCCAGATAACCCAGCCGGCGAAATTTCGGTTCCAGCAGCGTTGCGATGGAAGCAGGCAATTCGTCGAAGGAAAGGGCAGGGATGGAGTCGGCCACGGCGCACGCCATTGAATTAGTTTGATGCCAAAGTAGTATTGGCGGATGTATCTGATGCGTCAATCCGCGAGCGTGTTGCGATGATCGCCCCTTCGAACGACTGGCCCGAAGGCGACTACGCGCACATCCCGTACCGGCTCTATACCGACCCGGATATCTTCACCGCCGAGATGCAGCGTATCTTCTTTGGAGAGGCATGGTCTTACGCCGGACTCAGCGTGGAAATACCCGCACCCGGCGATTTCAAAACCACCATCATCGGCAACCGTTCTGTGGTGCTGGCGCGCGACGAGGACGGCGCGGTGTACGGTTTCGCCAATCAGTGCGCACACCGCGGTGTGAAATTCTGTCAGCGCGAGTTCGGCAACACCCGCTTCTTCGTCTGCCCCTATCACCAGTGGTCCTATGACCGGCAGGGCAATCTGCGCGGCGTGCCGTTCATCAACGGCGTGAAAGGCAAAGGCGGCATGCCGGAAGACTTCTCCCGCGAAGAGCACGGCCTGCAGCGATTGTTGGTGACCGAGCGCAACGGTGTGCTGTTTGCTTCCTTCGCCACCGCGTTGCCGGCGTTACCCGACTATCTCGGCCCTACCAATCTGACGTACTTCGACCGCGTATTCGATGGCCGTGCGTTGCGCCTTTTGGGTTACTCGCGGCAGCTGATCCCCGGCAACTGGAAGTTGATGTTCGAGAACATCAAAGATCCCTATCACGCCTCGCTTCTGCACGTCTTTCTGGTGACCTTCGGTTTGTTCCGTGCGGATCAGGAATCCCAGGTGCGCATGGACGACAGTGGCGCACATGCGCTGCTGATTTCGCAGCGCGGCGATCAGAAGCACAGCGAACATACGCGCGACATCGCCAATCTGAAGGAAGACTTCGTGCTGCGCGATCCACGGCTGCTCGACCCGGTGAAGGAATTTCCGGACAGCGCCACCGTGGTGATGCAGACCATCTGGCCCAATCTGATCGTGCAGCAGCAATCCAACACACTGGCGCTGCGGCAGGTCCGGCCGCGCTCGCCCCGCAGCTTCGAACTGCACTGGACATTTTTCGGCTATGCATCGGACGATGAAGCGATGACGCGCCGCCGGTTGCGTCAGGCGAATCTGATGAGTGCCGCGGGGCTCGTCTCCAGCGACGACAGCGAGGTGATCAAACTCACGCAGGACGGCATCGAAGGCGATCCCACGCAGCGCGCCGTCATCCTGATGGGCGGCCACGATACGGCGGACACCGAACATATGGTCACCGAAACGGCGGTGCGCGCGTTTTATCGCCACTATCGACGTGTGATGGAACTATGACGCCAGCAGTTGAGGTGGCACTGCAGCTGGAGCTGGAGCAGTTATACAGCGCGTACGCGGCGGCAATCGACGACGGTCGGCTGGACGATTGGTGCGAGCTGTTCTTCGAAGACTGCTTCTACGCAATTGTTCCTCGCGACAACTACGACCGTGGCCTGCCGCTGGCCATCATGCGCTGCGAGAGCCGCGCCATGCTGTACGACAGGACGCGAGCCATCGCGCAGACGATGATGTTCGAGCCGCGCTATGTGCGGCATCAGATCACCAACGCGCGCATTCTGGCGCGCGACGCCGGCGTAATGCGGTGTCAGGCAAACTACGTGGTTTTCGAAGTGTTGAGCGACGAACTACCGAAGATCCTCAGCGTGGGCCGCGCCATCGACATCGTCGAACGCGATGCCGATGGCGCATTGAGGTTTCGCGAGAAACGGATTGTCTACGATTCGGTGCTGATTCCGAACTCGATCATCTACCCGCTGTAGCGAGAGCGTCCTCCGCAGATACGGGTTCACAGTTCACATCCCGCTCGTCCATGGCCCGTGTCCACGCCGCGAACTCCAGCATGATTCCGTCCGGGTCGCTGAAATACAGTGAACGGACGAACGTGGTGGGTGTGATTTTCGCGCTGGCCTGATCCGCCGAATCGTCGTGGTTCACCACCTGAGTGACATCGATGCCGGCCTTGGCGAGACGTTCGCGATACTCATCGATTTTGTCGGGCGATACATCGAAGGCCACGTGGTTCATCGACGCGTGGGCCGTTGTGAGCGAACCCTTGCCGATCTGATGGGCCGGGTGCGTGATGCCGGGCTGTGAGTCCGGTGCGTCGGGAAACCAGAAGAATGCCAGTGAATCACCGTTGCCGATGTCGAAGAAGAAATGCTGCCCCATGCCGCGCGGCAGATTGATCGTCTTGATCAGCGGCATGCCGAGTACACCGGAGTAGAACTCCACGGTGCGCTTCATATCCCGACAGGTCAGTGCCAGATGGTTGATGCCTCGAATTTCAAATTTGGTGTTCTTTCGCGCGGCCATGATCACTCCTGATAGATGGGCGGATGCGCTACCTGCGCATTCCTTTCGAACCAACGGTACACCACTACAGCGATGGCCGCACCGATGAGGGGGCAATCCAGAACAACCAACGCCGGGTGATGGCGTGGCCGCCGACGATCAGCGCAGGGCCGGCGCAAATCCATCCGCCTTGTTGCAGTGTGTAAACTGCGCGCATCTGCACCATTGGCGGATGCGTTTAGCGCAGACTTTCGAGGTCATCATGTTGCGATCCCTGTCGCTGGAAAACAGCTTCTTCCTGCTGGTGCTGATGATTGTCTCCATCGGCTTCGTCTGGATGGTGCTGGGTTATCTGCAGCCCGTGTTCTGGGCGGCGCTGCTGGCGAGCCTGTTCTATCCGGTGCAACGGCGTCTCCTGGACGCCCTGAACGGTCGCGCATCTTTGAGCGCGCTGCTGGTGCTGCTGTTGATTCTCGTCATCGTGATTCTGCCATTGCTGCTCGTCGGATTTGCCGTCACCAGCGAATCGGTGGCGCTGTATCAGCGCGTCGCAGCCGGCGAGGTTGATCTGCATAAACCGCTCGACTGGGCCACTCAGGCGATGCCGATGGCGAACGATCTGATGAACCGGGTGGGCATCAGCGCGGATCGCGTCACCGAGTGGTTGTCCACTGCGGCGGTGACCACCAGCCGGTTCATTGCCGGGCGCGCGCTCAGCTTTGGTCAGAACGCGCTAAGCTTCACGGTGCAGTTTCTGCTGATGGTCTATCTGACGTTTTTCTTCCTGCGCGACGGTGCACGGCTCATCGACCGGCTGGTTGCCGTGCTGCCTCTGGGCGATGTCCGCGAGCGGCGCCTGTTCGGCAAATTCGCTGAGGTATCACGCGCCACCATCAAAGGCACCGGCATTGTGGGCATCGTGCAGGGCACGCTGGGTGGTATCACGTTTGCGCTGCTGGGTTTCGACGGCGCGGTGTTCTGGGGCGTGGTAATGACGGTGCTGTCGATCCTGCCGGCCGTGGGTGCGTCACTGGTGTGGATACCCGCAGCCATCTGGCTGTTCGCCACCGGTGCGGTTGCCAAAGGCATCATCCTCGTGGTGGTGGGCGTGGTGGTAATCGGCATGGTGGACAATGTACTGCGCCCCATTCTGGTGGGACGTGATACCAAGTTGCCCGACTATCTGATCATGCTCTCAACGCTGGGTGGGCTGACGACGCTGGGCATTTCCGGTTTCGTCATCGGCCCGATCGTGGCTGCGCTGTTTCTCGCGGCCTGGGATATGTTTGCCGAAGATTTCCGTGAGCCCGTGGAGGCCGAAGAATCATGACGTTGCAGGACTGGGGTGCACTGGGGGAGTTGATTGGCGCCGTTGCGGTCGTTATCACCCTGATCTATCTGGCCAAGCAGATTCGTCAGAACACCGTGGCGATGCAGGAGAGCCGCAAGCTCGCGCTGGCGCAGACGTATCAGATGCGTTCAGACGCGTTGCAGGAGATGGTGGTGCAGGCTGCAGACTCGCAGTTCATCGGGCCGATCATCGTGAAATTGACGGAGGCGGGCTATCCGGAAAACGTCGCCGCACTCGACGCGATCACACCGCAGGAACTCGGTCGGTTCCGGCTGTGGCAAATCGCGCAGCAGACACATTGGGACAACATGCACTATCAGTTTCAGCAGGGTTATCTCGACGAAGAGTATTACGAAGATGCGTTCAAAGAGCGCGTGGCACGTCTAGCACCCACGTGGAAGGCGCTGGGATTGCACAACGGCCGGCGCAGTTTTCTTGCAGAGATCGAACGACTGTCGCGCGGGGCGCAACGGTAGTTCAGGTTGGGGGAGGCGCGGCATTCACCGGTGCGCCGCACCATCCGTCGTCAGTTGGGTAGAACACCGGCGCGAAGCCGCCGCCCGGCGTGCGGAAATTGGTCGTCTGGCCTTGGTAGAGGCGCGCGGCAATCAACAGCACTTCGCCGTCATAAACATAGTTTCGCAGATCAACTTTCAGAACCGGTGCGTGGTTTGCGTCGGCGCTGATGCGTTCGCTGGGCGGCACCAGGGCCTGGGCGACATAGTCGCCGCATAAGATCTCTGCAAATACCCGCCGTGTGAGCTTGTCGCCGCGATACGCACCGCGACTGCCGAACCCGTGCGCCGGCTTGAAGAACAGGGTTTTGCGCTCCGCCCAC
>JAQBCT010000343.1:0-3600 GCA_032124855.1 Gammaproteobacteria bacterium | reverse complement strand
AGTGCACCCAGCGCATCCAGCCGTGACGTATCCAATTCTTCGCGGATGAACGCGATGATGGCTTCGATGATGCCGAGCTTGTTGCCGAAATGATAATGCACCGCGGAGGCATTCTTGGTCCCGGCCGCGTTGTTGATCGTGCGCATCGACACGGCATCGATGCCGTTGGCGGCAAACAGCTCCAGCGCAGACAGCACCAGGTTGTACTTCGTATCGGGTTTCGTTTTGCGTGCGCCGGCAGCAGTCACGTCAGCGTTCTCATCAGCGAATATGGGCGCATTGTAGGTTAATTCAGTTGATTCAGAGCAGCGGTTTCAGTGCGGGCCAGACAATCTCCAGGAGGCGTGGCTGGGCCGCCGCTGTGGGATGAATCCCATCGGCCTGCATGAGCGCTGCGTCGGTTGCCACTTCCGCAACCAGAAACGGCACGTAATGCGCCTGCGTGGCCGCCGCGACTTTGGGGTACATGGCGCGGAATGCAGTGGTGTAGCGCGCACCATAGTTCGGCGGAATTTCCATGCCCAGCAACAGCACCGCGGCACCTGCGTCGCGCGCTGCGATCACCAGCCTGGTGAGATTGGCTTCGACGTGTTCGATGGGGTAGCCGCGCAGTGCGTCGTTGCCGCCGAGTTCGATCAACACCAGCTGCGGTGTGTGTACCGACAGCGCCCGCGGCAAACGCGCGAGAGCGCCGCCCGTGGTTTCGCCACTGATGCTCGCATTTACTACACGCCAAGGCGGCAGGCGTTCACCGACGCGCTGCGCGAGCAGATTCACCCAGCCGGCGTCGCGTTGTATCCCATACCCGGCGCTGATACTGTCGCCAACAACCAGAATGGTCGGGGCCTGCTTGAGGGTCGTTGCGGCCGCAGCCGAAACACCGAGCAGTATCCCGACGATGACCACACCGATTCTCAGTTGCCACGCAATTACCAAAGTAGTCCCCGTTGCTGACCACGTCGCCTTCGGCGCCGATGGCGAGGGCGAAAAGCTCGTGATCTTGGCGGGCATCGACCTCGAAATCAAACGAGGCGAATGTGTTGCCGTGATGGGCGCATCGGGATCCGGCAAGACCACGTTGCTCGGCATTCTGGCGGGGCTCGATACGCCGAGCGAAGGCACGGTCACGCTCGACGGCGTGGATCTCACCACACTATCTGAGGAGCAGCGTGCACGGCTGCGCGGCGCCACGGTTGGTTTCGTATTCCAGTCGTTTCAGCTGCTGGGCAGCCTGACAGCGCTAGAAAACGTGATGCTGCCGGGCGAGTTGAGGGGCGATGCAAACCCTGATGCCGACGCGCTCGCGCTGCTGGAACGGGTGGGGCTGAAGGATCGGATCAGGCACTACCCACGCCAGTTGTCGGGCGGCGAGCAGCAGCGGGTGGCCATCGCGCGCGCGTTCGCATCGCAACCGAAGGTGCTGTTCGCAGATGAGCCCACCGGCAACCTCGATACCGCGACCGGCGCGCGCATCATCGATCTGCTGTTCGAGCTGAACGACCATTTCGCGACGACGCTGGTGCTCGTGACGCACGATCCGCAACTCGCGCAGCGGTGCAATCGAGTGATCGAACTCGATGCGGGGCGCGTCGTGGCCGATCGCATCGCCGCAGCGGTCTAGTCAACCCTCATGCGCGGCAGTCTCATCCTGAGGTTTGCGCTGCGCGACTGGCGTGCGGGCGAACTGCGCCTGCTCATAGCGGCACTGCTGCTTGCGGTGGGCAGCGTCACTGGCATCAGCCTGTTCGTGGATCGACTGAGCTCCGCACTGCTCTCCGAATCGGCTACCTATCTTGCGGCAGATCGTGTGATTGCCTCCACGCGTGGCGTGCCGGACGGATTTGCCGAGACGGCGACCGCCGCCGGCATTCGAACCGCGCAGACGATGACCTTTCCCAGCATGGTATTTGCTGGCAATCGGAATCAACTCGTGTCGGTAAAGGCGGTGAGCACAGGGTATCCGCTGCGTGGTGTGCTGCGCCGCGCCGAGGTGCCGTTTGGTGAAGGCGTGGTGACGCACGAGCTGCCGCGCCCCGGGGAGGTGTGGCTCGAATCGCGACTGTTCCCTGCGCTGGGCATCAGCGTGGGCGAGTACATCACTGTGGGTGTTGCGCCATTGCGCGTTGCCGGCGTGCTGCGTGACGAGCCGGATCGCGGCGGCAGCTTCCTCGACTTCGGCCCGCGGCTGCTGATGCGCGTTGAAGATGTACCCGCGACCGAGGTTGTGCGCCCGGGCAGCCGCATCTTCTATCGCGCGCTGCTGGCAGGGGACACGGCCGCGCTCGATGTCTACCAGGCACGCCTCGAACCGCAACTCGGTGCGGGCTATCGTTTTCTGAGCATTCGCCAGGCCAGTCCGTCGATCGGCTCGGCGCTGGATCGGGCCGAGGGTTTTCTGCTGCTGGGCGGATTGCTCGCGGTGCTGCTGGCAGGGGTTGCAGTCGCGCTCGGCGCGCAGCGCTACGTGCGCCGCCATTACGACCATGTCGCCATCCTCAAAACGCTGGGTGCCACGCCAGCGGAAATTCAGTGGGGCTATTGCGCGCTGCTGGGCCTGGTTGGCGGCATCGCAACATTCGCCGGCCTCGTGCTGGGGGCCGCAGTGCACCTGGGAATCGTCTGGGCGCTGTCGAGCTTTCTGCCCGTGCAGTTGCCTCTCCCGGGCGTCAAGCCGGTGGCCGTGGGCGCGGTCACCGGATTCATCTGCCTGGCCGCCTTTGCACTGCCGCCTGTTTTGTCGCTGGGATCGATCTCACCGATGCGGGTCATTCGACGAGACCTGGTGCAGGGCAGCGTATCGCGCTGGCTGACCGTCGGCTGTGCAACGGCCGGCAGTGTCGGCCTGCTGGTTTGGTACACCGCGGACTGGCGTCTGACGTTGTGGGCGCTGCTGGGCATCACGAGCGTATCGGCTGTCTTTGGCGGCGTAGCCATTTTGTTGCTCGGGGCAGGTCGCAAGGTAGGTATGCAGGCACGCAGCGCGGTGCGCCTGGCGTTGGCGGGATTGAGCCGTCGGCGGAACGAAAGCGTTGCCCAGATGCTGATCTTCGGGCTCGCAATCATGCTGCTGATGATTCTGGTGCTGCTGCGCGGTTCGCTGATCGATGAATGGCGCACGCAGATGCCGGCGGATGCCCCCAACCATTTCCTGATGAATGTATCCGCCGATCAGGTGGCGCCGCTCTCTGAGCTGATGCGCGCAAACGTTGAGCGCGTGGAACCCTTGTTTCCGATGACGCGCGGGCGGGTCGTGGCCGTGAACGGCATCCCCAGCGAGGAGCGCGGCGAGCCGCAGCAGGACAGCGGCGAACCGTCACTGGACGCGGAGCGCAACCTGTCCTGGTCGGCCACGCTGCCCGCCAACAATCGGATCGAGGCGGGGGCATGGTGGACTGGCACACCTGCTGCGCCCGAAGTGTCGCTTGAAGAGCAGTACGCGCAGTCAGCCGGTGTGGTGGTCGGCGATATGCTGGACTTCGACGTCGGCGGGCTGCCCGTTACGGCGCGCGTGACGAGTATCCGACGCGTCGAATGGGACAGCCTTGCGCCCAATTTCTACATTCTGTTTTCACCGGGCGCCCTGGACGATGTGGCGGCCAC
>JAQBCT010000342.1:0-3005 GCA_032124855.1 Gammaproteobacteria bacterium | reverse complement strand
CGCCTTCGACACCGCGTACGGGAAAATGCCCTTGGTCGTGCGCTCGCTGGTGATGGAGCTGATGTTCACCACCACGGCACCCGCGCCGCGCCGCTGGGTCACGCGCCGCGTCAATTCCCGGGCCATCAACCAGGCGCCCTTGAGATTGGTATCGAGCACCGCATCCCAGTCCGCGTCTTCGAGCGTCACATAGGTATACGCACCTGCCTCGATGCCGGCATTGTTCACGAGAATATTCGCGCCGCCGAACTGGTCATCCACCGCATCGAAAAACGCCACGATGCTGGCGGCATCGCGCACGTCGAGCGGCGCGGCGGCGGCAACGCCGCCCGCGGCACGAATCTCGGCCACACGATCGGCGAGTTTGTCGATGCTGCGCGCGCCCAGCATGACGCGCGCCCCGGCACGCGCCAGTGTCCCGGCCAGATGCCGGCCAATGCCGGTGGAGGCACCCGACAGCGCTACTACTTTTCCCTCCAGCGAAAACAGATCGTTCACGAACTGCGCTCCTTCTGCGGCTGCATGCGTGCACCTACGTGCCGTTCGCCGCGGCTTGCGGCGAGGCGTGCCTGCCGCGCGCGCTCGGCAAACGCAGCGCGCTGCTCCGATGTCTGGTCATCCATGCAGTGGCCGCAATGTTGATCCGCCACGTAGCGCGGGGACGCCAGATCCTGCCGTGACAGCGGATGACGGCAGGCGTGGCAGATGGCGTATTCGCCCTCCTCCAGCGTCTGATCGACGCTCACGCGCTGATCGAATACAAAACACTCGCCCACGAACCGATTGTCGGCGCCGGCGTTCTCCAGGTAATTGAGAATGCCACCGTCGAGTTGATAAACAGTCTCAAAGCCCTGCTCGAGCAGATAGGCGCTGGCCTTTTCGCACCGGATGCCGCCCGTGCAGAACATCGCCACCCGCGGGTGTTCTGTCGCATCCAGTGTCGCGGCGAATTCCGGGAATTCGCGGAACGATTTGGTATCTGGATCCCGCGCGCCGGGAAACGTGCCCAGCGCCACCTCGTAGCGGTTGCGCGCATCGATCAGCAGCAATTGCGGATCATCGAGCAGCGCATTCCACTGCTGCGCATCCACATGGGTACCGCTGCGCCGCGCCGGGTCGATGGCCGGGCATTTCAGTGCCACGATCTCGTCGCGCACGCGCACTTTCATGCGGTAAAAGATGGGGTTGTCGTCGGCACCTGAAGAGGCGCGCGCCACGATGTCGGCAAAGCGTGCGTCCGTGCGCAATTGCGCGATGAACGCATCGAGGCCTGCATCCCCGGCGAGCGTCGCGTTGATGCCTTCGGCTGCAACCAGGATGGTGCCGCGCAGATGGTACGCGTCGCACCACTGACGCAACGTCGCCGCCAGATCCACGGGATCATCAATCCGCACGAATCGATAGAAAGTGACGACGTTCATTCGGTCACTCGAGCGCCGCCGAGACACGGTGGGGACATGGGTGCGGCACCGAAACGCGCGCGCCACTCGGCCGGCGTATAGGTATGCAATGCCAGCGCGTGAATCGAATGGGCCAGTTCCTGGGCCAATATCTCGTTCACGCGGCGATGCCGCTGCAGGAGACGCTGGCCATCGAATTCATTCGCCACCAGCACCACTTTGAAATGGCTTTCGCTGCCTGGTGGCACATTGTGGTTCGCGCTTTCGTTGATCACCTGCAGATGCAGCGGGCCAAGCGCATCGGCAAGTTTTGTTTCGATGACGCCCTGTACGGTTGTCATGCGATCAGGCCTGCAGCGCCACGACCGAGACATTATCGAAACCGCCGCCGGCCAGGGCCGCCTCGATCAGCGCATCCACCACGCGGTGGGGTTCTGCTTCACCCTGAAGTTCGCTGCAGCAGCGCGCGATCGCCGAGTCGTCGATCATGTCGGTAAGACCGTCACTGCACAGCAGGAACAGATCGCCCGCCTGCGCGTCGACTTCACTGACGTCTGCTTCGACGTCGTCTTCCAGTCCTACGGCGCGGGTCACAATGTTTCGATTGGGGGAGCGCCGCGCCTCCGCCGGAGACAGAATGCCTTGCTCCACGAGTTGCTGGACCAGGCTGTGGTCCTCGGTCAGGCGTGCCAGTTCTCCTGCACGAAATCGATAGGCACGCGAATCGCCAATATGGGCTGCGACGAAGCGGTTGTTACGCAGCGCGCCGGCCACCAGGGTCGTCCCCATGCCGGCGTACTCGCGTCGCGCGTCGGCGGCGGCCCGCACCCGGCGGTTAGCCAGTTCCAGCGCGTCGCGCAGCGTATCGCTCAGCGACTTGACGCCGGACTCATCGCAGCCGGCGTATTCCACGAGATGTTCCATCACGGCCTCGACAGCGGTCGCGCTGGCGACCTCGCCAGCGCGCAATCCACCCATTCCATCGGCCAGCACGGCCACACCCAGGCGGGCGTCATAGGCCACGCAGTCCTCGTTGTTGTCGCGAACTTTCCCCAAGTCTGAACGTGCAGCGATGCGCATGGATGATCGAGTTGATGAGATGGCCTAAGTCTAAACGCAGCGCTTCGACTAAGGCACCTTTAAGGCGGGGGCGAAATGCCGCGTTTCACTCGTCGTGGGCTGGCGGATCCACGGGTGCAGCATCAGCCAGCTGCGCCGGGCGCAACCGGAGCGGCGCCGCGCGTCGATTCCGCACGCGAATATTAAGCATCTCCACGCCGAACGAAAACGCCATGGCGAAATAGATATAGCCCTTGGGCACGTGTACGTCGAATCCCTCGATGATCAGCGTCACACCAATCAGCAGCAGAAATGTCAGCGCCAGCATCTTGATCGTCGGGTGGGCATCGACGAACCGACTGATGCTGCCCGCGGCGGCCATCATCACCAGCACCGAGATGACGATGGCAGCAACCATCACCTCGACGTGCGCGACCAAACCGACTGCGGTGATCACGGAGTCCAGCGAAAAGACGATGTCGATCAGCGCGATCTGTACCATCACGCCGGCAAAGCTCACGCCCGCGACATGGCCCTGTTCATCGG
>JAQBCT010000341.1:0-4242 GCA_032124855.1 Gammaproteobacteria bacterium | reverse complement strand
GCTGGCCCTATCTGTCGCGGAGGGACAATCCCTGCTGGCCGCTGCGGCAGCGGCGGGTGTGCGGGTGGGTTGTGCGCCCGATACATTTCTCGGCGCCGGGTTGCAAACCTGTCGCGCGCTGATCGATGCGGGCGCAATCGGCGTGCCGGTGGCCGCTAACGGTTTCATGCTGTCGCCCGGCCCGGAACGCTGGCATCCGGGGCCGGAGATCTTTTATCAGCGCGGTGCGGGTCCGCTGTTCGACATGGGTCCGTACTACTTCACCGCGCTCGTCGCGCTGTTGGGTGGTGCGCGCCGCATCACGGGTGCAGCAAGAATCACCCACGCGGAGCGCACCATTGGCACCCAGCCGCGGCGAGGCGAGACATTCGCCGTTGAGGTGCCGACACACGTGGCGAGCGTCGTGGATTTCGACAACGGCGCCATTGCCACCTTGGTGACCAGCTTCGATGTGCAGGCGACGCGCCACCGCTGTATCGAAATCTATGGCACGCACGGCACGCTGGCCGTACCGGATCCCAATACCTTTGGTGGCAGTGTGCAGATCAAACGCCATGCGCAGGATGACTGGCAGGACATTGAGCTCACGCACGGCAATGCGGGCCAGAGTCGCGGCATCGGCCTCGCCGACATGGTGGACGCCATGGCACGAGACCGCCCGCACAGGGCATCGGGCGAATTGGCGTTGCACGTGTTGGAACTGATGGAAGGTGCTGTCGTGGCGTCCGCGACGGGACGCCATGTCGAGCTTTCGAAACACTGTGAGCGACCGGCCGCGTTGCCCTCGGGATTGCCCGACAACACATTCGACACATGAGGAATCGATGACACTGCGCTACGGCATCGTCGGTGGCGGTTTTATTACCGGCTTTCAGTTGCGTGCGTTATGCCAGGTGCGCGGCGTGGAAGTGGCCGGCCTGGTATCGCGAACGCCACCGGTGGCGCTGGCCCAATTCGTGCGTGACCACGAGCTGGGGCCGGGCACCGTCTATCCCAGCATCGCCGCCATGGCGCCGCACGTGGACGTGCTGGCGTTCTTCGGCCCGAACTTCACGCGCGTCGCGGCGCTCGAAGAGGCGACCGCCGCCGTGCGCGGCGGGGCGAAGTTGCGCGGATTGATCTGCGAAAAACCGCTGGCGAGAAATCTCGCGGAGGCGGATCGCGTGCTGGCGTTGGCGGCCGAGATCGGCGCGCCCACCGCCTATTTCGAGAACCAGATTCATATGAAGAGTGTGACCACGGCGTTGACGCAGTTGCGCGGTGTGATGGATGCCATGGGGCCGCTGAGCCTGGTGCGCGCGGCGGAGGAACATGCCGGCCCGCACAATGCCTGGTTCTGGGATCCGACCGCTCAGGGCGGCGGCGTGCTATCCGACATGGGCTGCCATTCCATCGCGCTGGCCTGGTACGCGCTGACGCCACCGGGCAAGCCACCAACCTATCTCATCCCGCAGTCCGTCCGTGCCGAAGTGGGGTTATTGAAATGGGGACAACCGCGCTATCGCGACGAACTGAAGCAGCGCCACGGCGTCGACTATGCCACGCAGCCCGCTGAGGACTTCGCCACCGGGGTGGTGACGTTCGCCCACCCGGATACGGGTCAGCAGGTGAAGGGGCAATTCACTGTGTCATGGATGTACGACAAGCAGGGACTGCGGTTGTTGCTCGATGGCATCGGCCCGGGCTATGCGATGGAAGCAAACAGCCTGCGCTCGCCGCTCGAGATATTCATCGGTGATGCCGCGGCAGCAGGTGTGACCAATGCGGAGCTGGCACTAGAGAAGTCCACTGCCAGCCAGGGCCTCCTCGCCGTACAGCCCAACGAGCCGGATCTGTATGGCTATGTCGATGAAAATGTCGATGCCGTGCGGGCGTTTCGCGCGGGCGCATCGGCGTTGCTGGACTGGCATTATGGTCGCGAAATCGTGCGCCTCACGATGGCCGCCTATCTCTCGGCCGAAGAAGGGCGCGTAGTGGATCTCACCGATCCTGCGACCGAGCGCCGCCTGGCCACCTACGTGCCGCTGATACAGCAGGGCAGGGGCGGCGAACTATTCAATTCAACACGGAGCAGCTAGATGTCCAATCAGATGACGATCGACCCGGATCAACTGAAGCGTTTCTCTTTTTCGGTGTGGAACTACAAGCAGGGCGAAATCGTCTCGCTGATGATTCACATCGGTGATCGGCTCGGCCTGTATCGTGCCCTGGACGGCATCGGTGCCGTCACGGCTGCACAACTCGCTGAAAAGACGGGCTTGAAAGAGCGCTGGCTTCTGGAGTGGTTGCGCGGCCAGGCCGCGGCCCGACTGCTGGACTACCACGAGGTCGATCGCTTTGAGCTGACCGCGGTGGGGGCCGCCGTGCTCGCAGATGAAACGGGCAGTCTGGCGTTTGCGGCAGGCGCGTTCGCTGGCCAGACGTCGCCGGAGACCGTGGACAAACTGCTCGAAGCATTCAAGACCGGGATTGGTCTTTCGTATGAAGAACTGGGGCCGAACGCTGCGCACCGCACCGAACGCATGCTGGGCCCCTGGACACGGCAGTCGCTGGTGCCACAGATTCTCCCGGCACTGGATGGGGTGGTGGCGAAGCTGCAACGGGGTGCGACGGTGGCCGACGTCGGTTGCGGCGGCGGAGTGGCGCTGTTGGCGATGGCGCAGGCCTTTCCGAACTCGAGTTTCGTTGGCTACGATCCGAGCGGCCATGCCATTGCCCGGTGCGAAGAAAAGGTTGCGCAGCAGGGCATAGGCAATGCGCGTTTCGTGGTGGCCGGCGGTGAATCATTGCCCAGCGATCCGACCTACGATTTCCTGATCACCTTCGATTGTCTGCACGACATGACGCAGCCAGCGCAAGTGATCGGATCCATCCATCGTGCGTTGAAGAGTGATGGCACCTGGTTGATCAAGGACATTCGCAGCCAGCCCGACTTCAAGGCCAACATGCGCAATCCGATGCTGGCGATGTTCTATGGTTTCTCTGTATCGGCCTGCATGTCCTCCGCCTTGTCGGAGCCGGGCGGTGCCGGCTTGGGCACGCTGGGATTCAATCCAAAGGTTGCCGAGGAGATGGTGCGGGGCGGCGGCTTCACGCGCTTCGTGCAGCACGACTTCGACGATCCCAGCAATCTGTATTACGAGGTCAGGCCGTAGTGACGCATCAACTCGACAGGAACTGCCGATGAAAGACTTCAAAGACAAACTGGCCGTAGTCACCGGTGGCGGAACCGGCATGGGGCGCGAACTGGTGCGGCAACTCGCAGCCGAAGGCTGCCACGTGGCGATGTGCGATGTCTCGGAAGCAAATATGACGGAGACCCAGCGGCTGTGTGCGGATAACGCACCCGCTGGCATTCGCGTCACGAGCCATCTTTGCGATGTGGCCGATGAAGCCCAGGTCGCGACATTCTGCAGTGCTGTGCAGGAGGCGCACGAGACGGATCACATCAACCTGCTGTTCAACAATGCCGGCATTGGCGGTGGCGGCAGCTTCGTCGCAGACCCGCGCGTCGACTGGGAACGTACCTTCGGGGTGTGCTGGTTCGGCGTCTACTACTGCAGTCGGGCGTTCATGCCACTGCTGGTGGCCAGTACCGAGGGCTATCTCATCAACACCAGCAGCGTGAACGGATTCTGGGCAACCCTCGGACCCAATGTGGCGCACACCGCATACAGTGCTGCGAAATTTGCAGTGAAGGGATTTTCGGAAGCGCTCATCAATGATCTGCGTCTCAACGCACCCCACGTCAAGGTGGCGGTTGTCATGCCGGGGCATATCGGCACGTCGATCGCCATCAATACTGCGAAGGTGTTGGGGCGCGCATCCCCCATGGAGATGTCCGCCGCAGAGGTTGCTGTGGTGCGCAAGCGGCTGGTGGCGCAGGGCTGGCCCGTGGGTAATGAAAGCGATGATCACATCCGCGCCGCGCTCGCCCAGCAGGCGATCGACTTTCGCGATAAGGCGCCCGTGAGTGCAGCACAAGCAGCCAACGTCATTCTCGACGGCGTGCGCGAGGATCGCTGGCGCATTCTCGTGGGTGACGATGCGCTGACGCTCGATCGGATGGTGCGTGAGGCGCCAGAGACGGCCTACGACGCGGACTTTCTGGTGCGACTGCGCTCGGGCGGTCATCTGGAGACACTCACGAAATGATGAGGCGATTGTGAAGAGCGCCTTACTAAGTCCTTATTTATCAATTTGTTGTGTCGTATATCTGATTTTGTAGATCGCCTGACAGTC
>JAQBCT010000340.1:0-14219 GCA_032124855.1 Gammaproteobacteria bacterium | reverse complement strand
TGCGCGCTGCTGCGGCATGCCGAAGCTGGAACTCGGCGACCTGAACGCTGTGGCGCGCCAGAAGGATGTCAATCTGCCGCTGTTCCTCGAGGCCATCGACGCGGGCTACGATCTGATCGCACCGATCCCATCGTGCGTTTTGATGTACAAACAGGAAATTCCCCTGATGTTTCCCGACGACACCGATGTGGCGCGCGCAAAAGCGGCGTTTTTCGATCCCTTCGAATATCTGATGCTGCGCCACAAGGCGGGTTTGCTGAATACGAACTTCACGTCGTCATTGGGTAATGTGGCCTACCACGTGGCGTGTCATCAGCGCGTACAGAACATCGGCGCGAAGACGCGCGAATTGATGGAGCTGATTCCCGGTACGACGGTCACCTCTATTGAACGGTGCTCCGGCCACGATGGCACCTATGCGCTGAAGAGCGAGACCTACGCCAAAGCGATGAAAATCGCCCGGCCCGTGGTGAGTCGCGTGGAGCAGGCCGAAGCCGACCACTACGGTTCCGACTGCCCGATGGCGGGGCGCATGATTCAGCACGGTCTGGCACAAAAAGGTGCGACGAGCGTCGCCGAACATCCCATCAGTCTCGTTCGACGCGCGTACGGAATTTGACGGTGCAGAAACTCAATCGCAGCAATCTGTTGAGTCTGGAGGCCTACGCCGAGCAGCGTCCCAGGATCCGTGCAGAGATCATTGCGCACAAAACGGCGCGACGCGTGGCGCTGGGCGAGCACGCTCTGTTGATCTTCGAAGATTTCCGCACGATGCAGTATCAGGTTCAGGAAATGCTGCGCGCGGAACGCATCTTCGAAGCCGCAGGCATCGACGAAGAAATCGCCGCCTACAACCCGCTGATCCCCGACGGCAGCAACTGGAAGGCGACGCTGCAGATTGAATTTGAAGATGTCGAACTGCGCCGCGAAGCGCTCGCGCGGTTGATTGGCGTGGAACATCGCGTGTGGACCCAGATCGGCGCGGCACCGCGCATATTCGCCATCGCCAACGAAGATCTACCGCGCAGCAACGATGCCAAGACCGCTGCGGTGCATTTCCTGCGCTTCGAGCTGACACCGCAAATGGTCGCGGCCGCCAAACGCGGCGAGGCAATCGCCATCGGAATCGATCATCCCGCACTGCACTGCGGTACTGACGCAGTGGCCGAAGCTTCGCGCGCCAGCCTGGTGGCGGATCTGGATTGATCCAGGAGGCGCTTCCTAGCGCTCCCCGAGGTCTGCAGCCGCGTCGCGGCCACAGCTTGGGCTGCGCGCACGTTAGAATTGCGGCCCTCCGACTGGGTCGACGGATTTGAACCCACTCCTCAATCGCCTGGGCAGCCGACTCGCCAACTATCTGGCGGCGCCCGCCAAGCACTACGCACCGACGGTGGTGGCCGGTGGTGACGCCCGCTGGCCGGACTACATCGAGCCCTGCGACGTACTGCTGGTTGAAGGTGCATCCCGCATCAGCTCCGCCATCAAATATCTGACCCAATCGACGTGGTCTCATTCAGCCATCCGGGTGGGCGATGGGGCCAGTGCACCGCTGGTTGAAGCGGATGTAGCCATCGGAGTCGCTGTCGTGCCGGCTGCCAAGTATCTGCACGCCAATGTACGCATCTGCCGTCCCGTGGGCCTCACCGCTGATGATCGGCAACGCATCATCGCGCGCGTCGTGTCGCAGATCGGTGCCAGCTACGGCCTGAAGAACGTTTTCGATCTCGCTCGTTATCTGCTGCCGACACTCCCGGTACCCACACGCTGGCGCCGCAGCCTGATCACGCTGGGCAGCGGCGAACCTACCAAGGCGATCTGCTCATCCTTGATAGCCGAAGCATTTGGCTCGGTGGGCTATCCCATTCTGCCACTGGCGGGCACGGCCACGCCCGGCGACGATCCTGGACCGCTGCTGTATCGCCGCCGTGCCGCAACCCTGTATGTGCCTCGCGACTTCGATCTGTCGCCCTATTTCGCGGTGATCAAACCCACCATCGAACACCGCTTCGACTATCTTCAGTTTCCGTGGCAGGAGCACGACTGACATGACCCGCTACCTGCTCCCCATCGCCAGCCTGTTGGTATCCGTGACGCTGCTGCTGATCGGCCACGGGCTGCAGCTCACGCTGATTCCGCTGCGCGGCGAGACGCTGGGCTGGTCGGCCGCCGAGATCGGCCTGACCGGTTCCACTTACTTCCTCGGCTTCGTCGTGGGCTGCCTGACGATTCCCCGCATCATCGCTCGCGTGGGCCACATCCGTACCTTCGCGGTGCTCGCCGCAGTTGCCACCGCGGTGATCCTGGTCATCGCGCTATCCCACACGCTGCTCGCGTGGCTGGCGTTGCGCTTCATCACCGGGTGGGCGCTCTCCGGACTGTATATGGTGATCGAGAGCTGGCTCAACGAGAAATCGCCAACGCAGCTGCGCGGCGCGATTCTGTCGTTGTACGCCATGCTGACCATGATCGCGATCGCGGCCGGGCAGTTGTTCCTGGCACAAGCCGACCCGAGCCAGGCGACGCTGTTCATTGTCGCGGCGCTGTTTCTGTGTCTGTCGATCCTGCCGGTGGGGCTGAGCGCGTCCACGGCGCCGTTGCCGGTGCACAGCGTTCGATTCCGCCCGAAGCAGCTTTTCAAAACGTCCCAGGTCAGCGTGATCGCCGCGCTGCTGGGCGGCATGGTGACCGGCAGTTTCTGGGCGCTCGGCCCCTTGTTCGCGTCGAGTCACGGCCTGTCAGCAGAGCGTGTGGGATTGTTCATGACGGCGGCCATCCTGGGCGGTGCGGCATTTCAGTTTCCGCTGGGCCGCGTCTCGGACCGCATCGACCGACGCATTGTCATCCTCGTGCTGACGGTGCTCGGCGCCGGGGCATCCGCTGCGATGAGTTCGTTCACGGCCACGGGATCCGACTGGCTGTTCGCGCTGGCCTTTCTATTTGGCGCCACGTCGATGCCGCTGTATGCGTTGTGCGTGGCACACGCCAACGACAACCTCACCGATTCCACCTTCGTGGAAGTGGCGAGCGGCATCCTGATGATGAACAGCGTCGGCGCGGTCATCGGCCCGACCATCGCTGCGCCATTGATGAGCCTGTTCGGACCCAGCGCCATGTTCGCCTTTGCCACAGCCAGCTATCTCGCTGCCGCCATCTGGTGCGCCGTACGATTGCAAGCACACGCCGTCGGCCGCGACCACTTCCAGCCCTACGCGCCGCTGCCCGAGACGACCCAGAGCGTCATCGATCTCGACCCGCGTACCGTTGCGCAGGAAACCAACCTCAGCCGATGACTTCGATGCTGTCGGCTTGTTCACGCCCGGTGTTGCGATGCCGCAACCCGGGAAGGTTGTACTCCGTTTCCTTGTCAAAGGCCGATCGCTGGGGTGTTCCCGTAGAGCGCCGTCGCGTTCCACGGTAGTCTAGCGCCCCATCAGGACATTCGGCTGGGAGCGGATTATGCGGGTGCTCGTTGCGTTCGTCGCGTTGCTCACGATGAGCATCGCGTGCGCCGACAGCGTAGAGGAGTCGCTATTCGCGAGTCTGGATGCCGCGCTCGCGCAAGCACGCGAAGACCAGATGCCGTTGCTGGCCCCCGAGGCTTGGGATGAGGCGACTCGGGCCGCAAATACCGCACGCAGCAGTTTCGAACGCCACCGATCGCTGACCACCATCCAGCAGTCGATCGACGCCGCCCTCGCAGCATTGGCGAGCGCGCGCGACACCATGCGACTGGGACGAGTCACCTTCGAAGCCGCACTCAGCGATCGCGCCAGTGCCCTGTCGGCCGGCGCCGACAAACTCGCGCCGAAGACCTTCGCCACGGCCGAGGAGCAGTTTCGTAGAGCCGCGGTGAGCCTCGAGCGCGGGCGTTCCGACAAGGCGCAAAGCATCGCATCCGAAGCGGTGCAGAGTTATCGCAATGCCGAACTCGAAGCCATCAAAGGCGCGATCCTGCGCGATGCGCGACATCTGTTGACCCAGGCCGACGAAGAGAAGGTCGCCAAGTACGCGCCGACTACGCTGGCCCTGGCACGCGCCTCCCTCGCCGAGGCAGAAACGGCGCTGGTGGAAGACCGCTACGACACCGACCGGCCCCGCCTGCTCGCGCAGCAGGCCAAGGAACAGGCAAGCCACGCGATCCATCTGGCGGCAGTCATCCGGGCCGTGGACGACGACGACCGCGCCTTCGAGGATGTGCTGCTCGCATCGGAAGCCCCGATTGTGCAGATTGCCAACGCACTCGACGTTACCCCGGATCTCTCCAACGGTGCCGCGTCCACGGCCGCCCAGACACTGGCGGCCGTCAAAGCCAATCAACGCATGCTGGCCCAGCTGCAGCGCGACCTCGACGAGCGCAACGAATCAATCAGCACTTTGGAGACCGCGCTGGGAGGCGCATCCGCCGAAGCCATGACGCTCAATTCGCTGCTCGCCGAACAGCAACAACGGCGCGAGCAGGTGGCCGATGCCGAACGGATGTTCACCTCCAATGAGGCGGAACTGACGCGCAGCGGTAACTCACTCATCCTGCGCCTGGTGGGACTGAACTTCGACAGCGGCGAGGCGGTGATCCGCACCAATCAGTTCGCCTTGCTGGAAAAAGTGGAGCAAGCCGTTGCCCTGTTTCCGGACGCCGTCGTCACTGTGGAAGGCCATACCGATTCGTTTGGCAGCGATGAGCTCAATCTGGAATTGTCACAACGGCGCGCCGATGCGCTGCGTGCCTTCCTGCTGGCCCAGATGGGATTGGCACCCTACCGGATCTCGGCAATGGGATACGGCGAAGCAAGACCGATTGCCACCAACGATACCGCCGAGGGGCGAGCCCGCAACCGACGCATCGACCTGGTCATCACTCGCGGGGAAGGCTGAATTTTGGGGAATATCGACACCTCGTTGCTGGCGTTGATCGTACTCGCCGGTTCGCTGCTGGGCGGCTACGTACTGCGGCATCTCATCCGCTCGGCGGGACGACGCTGGACCAGTCTCGGCGCAGAAACCGTGAACGTAATCGGCAGCACGGCCCTCTGGGGTACGCTCATCGTGGGGCTGGTGGTGACGGTGCGAATGCTCGCAGCACCGGCCGTGGGCGACGCGCTAGCAACCATTGCGTCGCACGGTCCTGATCTGCTGGCGGCCATCGCGCTGGTGGTGCTGGGACACCTGGTGGCAGTTGCTGCACAGGACCTGGCCGGACGCAGCGCGCGGGCGGCGCGCACCGGCCGCGAAGTGCTCATTCGGCGCACCACCTACGGCGTGATCCTGTTCTTTGCTGTCGTATTAGCACTCGATCTCATCGGTGTTTACGTCGGCTGGATTCTCAATGCGCTGGTCGGTGTTTTGGTGGTGATCGTCGCGAGCGTGGGCGTGGCGCTGTCGGTCGGCAGCATCGGTTTCGTCCAGGACCTGATGAGCATGCGCCGGTTCCCGGATCTCATCCGCCCCGGAACCCGCATCCATGTCGGGAAGATCCGCGGCCGCGTCATTGAAGTGACCGAGACGAGCATCATCGTCGAAGGCAGCGACGGCGTTGTTCATGTACCCGGTCGTTTTCTGGCAACGCGGCCGCTGCTGATCGAACCCGACGACGCGCCATGAATGAGATCGATGTCGATCTGCTGCATGCATGGATCCGCGCAGACCCGGCGGCCTGCTGCCTGGCGCTGGCCAAGCTTGGCGCAGAGGAACGCGCAGATGCACTCGAGCGCTTCGACGCGGATGATCTTGCGTTGCTGATGCGTCACGCGCCGCCATGGTGGCTCAATGTCGTGCAGATCGAGCTGCCAGCGCTGCCCTGGAACGAGGCGGTCGCCGAGGCGGGGATCGACATCAACGTGATCCGCATGTTGCGCACTGCGCGGCGCGAGGTGCGCGCGCAACGGCTCGCCGGCTTGGCCGAGCGGCAGCGCAACCGTGTCGCACGTGCGATGGTGCTGTCGCGCGAGCGTGTGATGTCGGTGCTGGATGACGCCCCGCCCGTTGCGCATCTGAGTGAAACGGTGGCGATGGTGATCGAACGGATCGGTCGACTGGGCGCCGGCGGCGGCGTAGGCGCCTGGGTCTATATCGTCAACGATGTGGAGGGATACGCGGGGCAGATCGATCTGGTGGATCTGACGCGCGGCCCCACGTCGCGACGCATCGCGGAGCTGCATCTGGCGCAGCTGCCTACGCTGTCGAGCGTGCTGCTGCTCACCGATGCTGTTCGCCTTCCTGACTGGCATGTGCACGACACACTGCCTGTGGTGGATGAGGCGGGTCGCTTCGCGGGCGTTGCGCGCCTTGGTGATCTCGTTCGCGCCGTGCACCTCACGGATACGGAAGCGAACGAGCCACCGCTCAACATCGCCATGCTCCTGGTCGGCAGCTGGGCGCAGTTGCTGGTGGCGCTGCTCGGCGGCAGGCGCCACTCATGATGCTCACCGACGAAGTGCTCGCGGCTGCGCCCGACGTAGCAATCAGCGTGCTCACACGACATTCACAAGTGGAACTCGGTGAGTGGATCGATGCCGGCGGCATCAATCGAGCGGTGGCCGCGCTGCGCTATCTCGACGCCGACACTGCCGGGCGAATTCTCGAGGAATCATCCGCGGAGCGCCGCGCACAGATCATTGCGGCGATGGAACCGCGCGACGCATTTCGTTGCCTGCGCACAATTCCGCCGCGACGACGCGATGCGCTGATCGCGCAATTGCCCGGCGCCGTACACCGTGAGGCCGAACGCATTCTGCGCGTGCAGGAGAATTCGGCGGCCGCATTGATGGAAATTCAGCCGCTGCACATCACCACGCGCACGCCCATCGACGAATGCCTGCAACGCGTCAAGCAATGCGAGACGCGTCTGGCGCGCACCCTGTTCGTGGTAGATGCCGACGACAATCTCGTGGGCATGATCGATCTGCAGAGCATGCTGGCGGCGTCGCCTGAGGCCCTGGTGGGCGCGGTGATGAAACCGGTGAAGTGGCAGGTGGACGAATTCACCACGCGAGAGGAAATTGCCGAACGCATCGGCCACTACAACTTGAATACGCTGCCCGTGGTGGACATTCACGGTCGATTCTCCGGGATCATCCGCAGCGAAAATCTGTTCGATGCGGTGGAGCGGGACGCACTATCCGATCTGCAGACGATGGTAGGTGCCGGCAAGGACGAGCACGCGCTGTCGAGCGTCTGGCTGGCCGTGCGCAAACGCCATCCCTGGTTGCAGATCAATCTGTTGACGGCATTCCTCGCCGCCTCTGTCGTGGGACTTTTCGAACACACCATCGCCCAGTTCACCGCCTTGGCCGTACTGCTGCCCGTGGTGGCGGGTCAATCCGGCAACTCAGGTGCACAGGCCCTCGCCGTGACGATGCGCGGCCTGGCGCTGCGCGAGATCGGCGTCAACGCCGGGCCACGCGTGCTGCGCAAGGAAATGCTGACGGGACTGCTCAATGCGCTGGGCATTGCGCTGGTGACATCCATTGCGGTCTATGTCTGGAGCAAATCCATGGGCCTGGGTCTGGTGATCGGCCTCGCGATGATCGCGTCGATGACGGTCGCGGGCATGGCCGGTGCGTTCATTCCGATTCTGCTCAGCCGGCTGGGTCAGGATCCTGCGACCAGCTCGTCGATCGTGTTGACCACCGTTACCGATGTCGCGGGATTCTTCTCGTTTCTCGGCATCGCCACGGCGCTGTCTTTTCTGCTGTAGGAGGGGCTTCAGCCCCGATCCTTGTTGCAGGCTTCTCATACAAAGATCGGGGCTGAAGCCCCTCCCACACGTTGATCCCAGGCAGCCGTCGGTGCCAAAAAAAAGGGCCGCTGTTGTGCAGCGGCCCCTTCGTTCGATTACAACTCAGTGGTCGTGATCGTGGTCGTGATCACCGCCCTTCTTCGGCTTCTCCGGCGCATCAGCTACCAGCGCCTCGGTGGTCAACATCAGGCTCGCCACGCTCGCCGCATTCTGCAGCGCAAGGCGGGTAACCTTGGTGGGGTCGAGAATACCCATCTCGATCATGTCGCCGTATTCACCGTTGGCCGCGTTGTAGCCGAAGTTGCCCTTTCCGGCGAGCACCTTATCGACCACCACTGACGCCTCGATACCGGCGTTGGCGACAATCTGTCGCAGCGGTTCTTCGACGGCGCGACGCAGCAGGCGAATGCCCGTGGTCTGATCGTCGTTGGCCCCCTGCAGCTTGTCGAGACCGCGCGCCGCGCGCAGCAACGCAACGCCACCACCCGGCACTACACCTTCCTCGACGGCGGCACGGGTAGCGTGCAGGGCGTCTTCGAGGCGGGCCTTCTTCTCCTTCATCGCAATCTCAGTGGCAGCGCCAACTTTTACCACGGCCACGCCACCCGCGAGTTTGGCCAGCCGCTCCTGCAGCTTTTCGCGGTCGTAGTCGGAGGTTGTATCTTCGATTTCTTTGCGGATCTGACCAATGCGTCCCTTGATCGCCTTCGCGGTACCCGCGCCGCCAACGATGGTCGTGTTCTCCTTGGCGACATCCACGCGCTTGGCGGTTCCCAGATCCTCCAGCGTGGCTTTCTCGAGTTGCATCCCGGTGTCGTCTGAGATCACCTTGGCGCCCGTGAGAATCGCAATGTCTTCCATCATCGCCTTGCGCCGGTCGCCGAAGCCCGGCGCCTTCACGGCTGCAACGCTGACGATGGACCGCAATTTGTTGACCACCAGCGTAGCCAGCGCTTCGCCTTCGATATCTTCGGCAATGATCAACAACGACTTACCCGCGCGCGCCACGGCTTCCAACACGGGCAGCAACTCACGCACTGACGAGATTTTCTTGTCGCGCAGCAGGATGAGCGGATTCTCGAGCGCAGCCACCTGACGGTCCGGCTTGGTGATGAAATAGGGCGACAGGTAGCCACGATCGAACTGCATGCCTTCCACGACTTCGAGTTCGTTTTCGAGACCCGAGCCATCCTCGATCGTGATCACGCCTTCTTTGCCGACCTTGTCCATGGCCTCGGCCAGCAGCTCACCGATCTCCTCATCGGCATTGGCCGATACCGAGCCCACCTGAGCGATAGATTTGCGGTCCGTGCAGGGCTTGGAGAGCTTCTTCAAACCGGCGGCAACGACCGCAACGGCCTGATCGATCCCGCGCTTGAGGTCCATCGGGTTCATGCCGGCAGCAACGGCCTTGGCGCCTTCGCGCAGAATCGCCTGCGCAATCACTGTGGCCGTGGTTGTGCCGTCACCTGCCTCATCGGATGTTTTGCTGGCAACCTGCTTGACCAGCTGCGCACCCATGTTTTCGAACTTATCTTTCAGCTCGATCTCTTTGGCAACCGAAACACCGTCCTTGGTGACGGTGGGTGCGCCCCAGCTCTTATCGAGAACGACGTGGCGTCCCTTGGGCCCCAGCGTCACTTTGACTGCGTCGGCCAGGATGTCGACACCGCGGGCGAGACGCTTGCGTGCGTCTTCATCAAATATGATCTTCTTAGCGCTCATGCTCTGTTTTCCTTAGCTTCTCGGTGTGTTACTTCAGAACCGCCATCACATCTTCTTCCCGCATGATCACGTACTCCTTGCCATCGAGTTTGATCTCGCTGCCGGAGTACTTGCCGAACAGGATTCGGTCGCCCTTCTTGACGCTGGGTGCGCGTATGTTGCCGTTATCCAGCGCAGCCCCCGGACCAACGGCTTCGACCAACCCTTGCTGGGGTTTTTCACGTGCGTTGTCGGGTATCAGAATGCCACCGGCCGATTTGGTTTCTTCGGCGACTCGCTCTACCAAAACTCTGTCGTGTAACGGTTTGAATTTCATGATCTTTCCCTTCTCCTATTGGTCAATTTGCGGGCGCGCCGCGCCAGCGATTAATGGGCCCGCGCACGCGGGTTTCAAGTGGGACCCGAGAAAATAGTTGCCCGTGATGCGCTTAGCGCCCTGGCGCCTGCAGGGCGCGTGCGAGGCGTCCAAGCAGCTCGCCACGGGTGGCTGTCGCGCGCCACGCAATCCCGATATCGCGGCTGGGCGGTCGTCCGCGGAACGCAATGTATCGCACGGCGCCGCCGCGGGCACCCAGCGCCAGCTCCGGCATCAGCGTCACGCCGACATTCGACGCCACCATCTGGCGCAGTGTCTCCAGGGACGTGGCGCGGAAATTGGTGTTCTCCACGGCACGATGCGATTCGCAGATCGACAACGCCTGATCCCGAAGGCAATGCCCATCTTCCAGCAGCAACACCGCTTCATCGCGCAGATCCTCGAGCGACACCGTTTTGCGCTTCGCTTTGGGGTGATGTTTGCTCACCGCCAGATAGAACGGTTCGGTGTACAGCTTGACGGCCGTGACATGCTCCTCGGTCACTGGCAGCGCCAGGATCACCGCATCGAGATCACCGTCTTTGAGCATGCGCGTGATCATCACGGTCTGCCCTTCAGTGAGTTTCAGCGCGACTTTCGGAAATTCGCGCCGCAGCAGCGGCAACATGCGCGGCAACAGATAAGGCGCCACCGTCGGAATAATGCCCAGCCGCAGATCGCCGCCCAACGGGTCGCGATGCTGCTCGGCCAGCCGCACGAGGTCGTCCACGTCACGCAGCACGCGCTGCGCGGCGGTCACAACCGCTTCGCCCACTGGCGTGAGGATCACCTGGCGGTTGGCGCGTTCGATCAGCGTGACGTCGAGGGATGCTTCGAGCTTCTTGATCTGCGTAGACAGCGTAGGCTGGCTGACGAAGCATGCTTGTGCAGCGCGGCCAAAATGCAAGTGTTCTGCCAGCGCCACCAGATAGCGGAGATCACGCAGATTCATCGATCGCGCCACGGCTCCACGATGATTTTTGCATGCGCATCCGGATGACTCAGATCCGCAAATGCAGCGGCCACACCGTCAACGCCCACCGTGCCGGTGATCAGCGGATCCGCAATCAGTTTTCCTTCGGCGAGCAGCGCCAGCGTCTGAGCGAATTCTTCCGGGGTGTATGCCAAAACGAACTGCAGATTCAGTTCCTTCGAGACGCCCAGCAGCGGGCGGAACTGGTCGGGCTCCATGCACACACCCACAACGACGAAACGACAACCGCGCTCCGCGCCCACCATCATCTGATCGATGACGCCAGGGACGCCGACGCATTCGAAGAACACGCCAGGGCGCAGCGTGGGCGCACCCGTCAGCGGATTGAGGGGCAGTTTCTGGCCACCCCGGCTGACTTCGGCGACCTGCCGCCAGCTGGTGTACGGCGAGGTGGTTGCCGGATCGAGCACGATGTCGGCGCCCAATTGTTCTGCCAGCTTGCGCCGCAGCGGCGAATAATCGGCCGCGATGATCGGGCGCACGTCACGCGTTCTAAGCGCACTGATTACAGCGAGCCCGATGGGCCCGCAGCCGATCACAAGCGGCACATCGTCAGATTGCAGGCGCGCCATCTCAACGGCGTGCACACCCACGGCCATGGGTTCGGTGAGTGCAGCGCGCTGCGTTGACAGTCCGTTTGGAACCTTAAGCAGCAGCGGCTCCATCAACACCATGCGTTCGGCATAGCCGCCCGGCACGTCATTCGAATAGCCAACGGACATTGGTGCGCCGTTGCGCAGCAGCATCGGGACGGAACAGACGCGCGTGCCGACGGCAAAAGAGCGGGTTGTGTTCGGACCATAGTCGAGAATCTCGGCGCAGAATTCGTGGCCCATCACCACGTCGCGGCTGACGTCCATGTTCATGCCGCCGGGTGCGTTCTCGACGAACTGCTGGGCGTGCTTGAGTGCATGCAGATCCGATCCGCAGATGCCGCATGCCAACGTCTTCACCAGCACTTCACCGGGGCCCGGGACCGGCTCCGGCACATCGTCTGCAACGATTTTCGAGTCTCGCATCACCGCGGCGCGCATGGTCGTCTCCTTGGTCCTCGTCAGTGGGAGTTTGGGTGATGCGTGTTGACGAAACAACTTCGCCATGACGCGCCCGCAGGCATCTGAAACAATGGTTGCCCGCTTCGAGAATGAGAACGCGATGGCACTGACGCTCTACGATCACCCCCTGTCGCCGTACGGTCAGAAAGTGAAGATCGCATTGCTCGAAAAAGGCATCGAGTTTGCAGCCGTGCTGCCAAATGCGATCGGCAGCGGCCAGGTCGACGCAGCGTTCGCGGCGGCAAATCCGCGGGGTGAGGTTCCCGCACTACTCGACGGCGACACGGCGATCTTCGATTCGACGGTGATCCTCCAGTACATCGAAGACAAATGGCCAACGCCGCCTTTGTTACCCGCTGGCCCGGCCGAACGGGCACGCGTGCGAATGCTGGAAGACGTCATGGATACGCACTTCGAAGCCATCACCTGGGCGTTGTCGGAGATTCGTAACTTCGGTCGCGCCCAGGGCGCGCAAGCACAGCGGCTGGAGGCCAGCGCTGCGGCCGAGTTGACGCGTTGGTATGCGTGGCTCGAGGCAGCCCTCGGTTCGCGCCCCTGGTTCAACGGCGCGACATTCGGTTGGGCGGATCTGTGTGTAGTGCCATTCGTCAATGGCGCCAGCTCTTTCAGCCTGAAGCCGGCACCCGGCCCTGCGGTGACAGATTGGTTACGCCGCGCCAACGCCCGCGACAGCGTACGTCAGGTGAGCGCCGCCGCCGCGGAGATGGCCATGGTCGGGGCTAGTGCGGGCATGGCGGCCGTCCGCGAGGCGCTGCAGGCGGGCTTGTTCAAACGTGAGTATCGCGATCATCGTCTGGAGTGGATGATCCGCAACGGCGCCATAGACATCGTTGCGCAAGGACTCGAGCACAACAATATCCGCTTCACCGCGCCGTTCGGCCCCGCATGATCGAGGTGCTGTACCGCTCCGCGGATCTGCTTGCCATCAACAAACCCAGTGGCATCTCGCTGCTGGCAGACCGCAGTGGTGCCGCCTGTCTTTGGGATGTGCTGCGCGAGGAACTGGCCGCCACCCAGGCAGAACCGTTCGCCGTGCACCGCATCGACAAAGGCACGAGCGGTGTATTGCTGGTGGCGCTGTCGCGCGAGCGTCAATCCGAGCTGACGCGTGCCTTCACGCACCATGCGGTACGCAAGTTCTACGTGGCACGCGTGGTAGGCGCAATGAATCTGGCCGGCGGCACGGGCACCATCGACCTGCCGCTGATGAAGGGCCGCAAGAGCCGATACCGCGTGGCCGGACCACGCGAGCACATCGCGCGTCGCGGCGGGCGGTGGAGTCTGAATCGCGCATCTGATCGGGGGCACGCGAGCGTCACGCGATTGCGACGTCTGGCGGGCGATGGCACGCACACCCTCCTCGCCGTGCAGGGTTTAACAGGACGCGCGCATCAGCTGCGCGTGCATCTGGCGTGGATAGGCTTTCCGATAGCGGGCGATCATCTCTACGGCAAACCGACTGCGCCCGAACAACGCTGGCCGCGTCTGGCGCTGCACTGTCATCGCGTCGTGGTGGATGGCCTGACGATTACCGCACCGCTGCCGCCGTCGCTCACGGCATCAATCGCGGCGGGCCATCCACGTGCGCGCGGCCGCAAAACCCGCCGCGGCGACACCCGGATGTCGCGTCAGTAAGAGTAGCGCGGCACCCGCGGCCAGGCCCGCCATCCAGCCGCGCAGCTGCGGACTCTCGGCTTCGCCACCGATGGCGCGCGTTACCGTGTGTTCGCAGTTGTTGTTGAGCAAACTGTAAGCGCGTCGGCCGACGGTCTCGTCAGCATGCCGCAGCGCGCGCTCGCGGCTGCCCCGATCGAGGCGCGTCACGTACATCGGTTGACCCCCACGAAACTCCGTCTCTGAGGAAATGTGTTCGCCTCGAAATGGGGTGTTGTGCAGCACCCGGCCGTCACCCAGCGCAATGCCACGATGCATCACGAATCCCTTGCGGCGCGACAGTACATCACCTGGCAGATATCGACTCATCGCAAGTTCCCGGTTGGCTCATCAACTTAGATTGAACCCGCAATGCACGATTCGTTCCACCCACATCGCCATGCGGCAAAAGGTGCCTGGCACCATTTGCCGCATGGCGTTTGGCGATTCTGGCCAAGGGTTGGTGGGGCGCGCCACGAATCGGGCTTACGGATGCGGGGCGGCCATGAAGTTGATGGCGTCGAGCAATTCCTGGTCGGTGCATTGCAGGCACATGCCACGGGCGGGCATGCCGGCGGCGGGCATGCCTTCAACGGTGTGCTGCAGCAGCAACGCCTCGCCCTGAGCAAGACGCGGCGACCAGGCGGCCGCGTTGCCGGCAGGCGGTGCGCCGCTGATGCC
>JAQBCT010000339.1:0-4261 GCA_032124855.1 Gammaproteobacteria bacterium | reverse complement strand
ATGATTCACCTGGGACGCAATACCAAGAGCACGATTCTCTCGAAAGGAATCAGTGCGGGACGCAGTCAGAACTCCTACCGCGGCCTGGTGCGCATCTCGCCCACTGCCGACGGCGCGCGCAACTACACCCAGTGCGATTCGCTGCTGATCGGCGATCGCTGCGGCGCGCATACGTTCCCGTACATCGAGACAAGCCATCCGGGCGCCATCGTCGAACACGAAGCAACCACCTCCAAGGTCAGCGACGATCAGCTATTTCTCTGTCAGCAGCGTGGCATCGACGCGGAACACGCGGTCAGCATGATCGTGAACGGCTTCTGCAAGGACGTGTTCCGGCAGCTGCCCATGGAGTTCGCCGTCGAGGCCGCCAAACTGCTTGAAGTCAGCCTAGAGGGAGCCGTCGGATGAGCCGACGGACCCCCTTGCTGCGAATCGAAGATCTGCACGTCAGCGTCGGCGGCGAAGCCATTCTCAAAGGGCTCTCGCTAACCGTGGCCGCCGGCGAAGTGGCGGCAATCATGGGGCCGAACGGTTCCGGCAAAAGTACGCTGGCCAATGTCATCGCGGGACGGCCTGACTACGAAGTGACGGCCGGCACCATTCATTGCCTGGGTGTAGATATCACGCCGCTGCAGCCTGAGGAACGTGCTCGACTCGGCATCTTCCTGGCGTTTCAGTATCCCATCGAGATTCCCGGCGTATCGAATATGGAATTTCTGAAGGCCGCGCTGGATGCACAGTGCGTGGCGAATGGCACACCGGCCACTTCGGCCGTGGAATTCATGAAGGCAGCGCGCGCCGTTGCGAGCTCGTTGGATCTCAACCCTGATTTTCTGAAACGAGGGGTCAACGAGGGCTTCTCCGGCGGCGAGAAAAAGCGCAATGAAATTCTGCAGCTGCTGATGCTGCAGCCGAAGCTCGCCATTCTGGATGAAACCGATTCCGGGCTGGACATCGATGCCCTGCAGACGGTGGCCGCCGGTGTGAACCGCTTTCGAGCACCCGACCACGGCATCGTCCTGGTCACTCACTACCAGCGCCTGCTCGACCACATCAAGCCGGATCGTGTACACGTTCTAGCCGACGGCCGCATCGTGAAAAGCGGCGATTTCCAGCTTGCCCACGAACTCGACGAACGGGGCTACGGCTGGATCACCGACGCCGCGTGATGCCCGCCATGCAAGCCGCGCATCCATTCCTCGACGCCCTGACGTCGCATGCCACTCGCCTCGCGGCGACCAGTCCCGCGCTCGATGGCGTGCGGCGCGCCAGCGTGGTCGCGTTAGCGCAGCGCGGCATCCCGCAGGGCAAACAGGAAACCTGGAAATATACGCCGTACCAGGCGTTCTACGCCGCGCCGTTCGCCAGCAGCGAGGTCGTGAACGAAGCTAGTGCAGCGCTCGCCGAAGCGCACGCCGAGCCGATCCACTTCGCGTGTGATACGTCCATCGAGGTTGTCGGCGCCCATCCCGATGTATCGCGTGCCACACCGCGCGCTGGGGTCGCGCTTGGACTGATGCGCAGCGCATCGGATACGGCCGCGAACAACACGGTTGATACACAGCGCTATCCCCTGGCGCAGGTCAATGGCGCGCTGCTGCAGGACGGACTGTGCATTCGGGTGGAGCCACACGTCGACGGCGGCACCATTGCGCTGATGTTCCGCTCAGGCGCAGCCGCCGCGAACGTTTCACGCGTGCGCGTCGAACTCGGCGCCGGCAGCACGTTGCACCTGATCGAACAGCACCATGAGGACAAAGCCACCAACTGCGTGATGGAGATCGATCTGGCGGACGACGCAGCCTTGACGCACACGCGGGTACTGCCGCAAGCGATCGCGCCCAGCTGGACCCTGGTATCGGTTCAGCTCGCCGCGCAATCAGCGTATACCCTCGCGGGCTACGCGATGGGTTCCCCGACGCGACGCAGCGACATCCACGTTCGCCTCAACGGCGCCCATGGCCGCGCCGACATCGATCTCGCCTGCGGAAGCTGCGGCGCAGACCGGCTGGATCATCAGGTGGTGATCGAACATATCGGACCCGATACAACGAGCCGCCAGACATTTCACGGCATTGCTGCACAGAAGAGTCAGCTCACCTTCAATGGTCGCATTCATATCCATCCGCATGCCCAGCGCAGCGACGCGCGACTCACCAACAAAAACCTGCTGGTCGATCGCACGGCGCGAATCAACACCAAACCCGAGCTTGAAATCCACGCCGACGAAGTGAAGTGCGCGCACGGTGCCACCGTGGGGCAACTCGATCCGGCCGCATTGTTCTACCTGCGCTCGCGCGGCCTGGACGAAGTCGCGGCGCGCGCACTGCTGATGCATGCCTTCCTGTCGAGCCGGCTGACGGACGTGGCACGCGACGCCGCTGTGGGGCGCATCTTCGACGGTATCTACCGCACATGAAGCCCATTACTGACATCGCATCGCTGCGGGGCCAGTTTCCAATTCTGGCAACGCAGCCGGGACAGGCGCCGCTGACCTATCTCGACAGCGCCGCCACGACGCAAAAACCGGCCAGCGTCATTCGCGCCATCAGCAACTACTACGAAGCGACCAATGCGAATGTGCATCGCGCGGCGCATGCGCTATCTGATCGCGCCACCGCTGCATTCGAAGACGCGCGTGGGAAGGCGCAGCGATTCGTGGGTGCACGCCACGCCCACGAAATCATCTGGACACGCGGCACGACCGAGTCGATCAATCTCGTGGCGAACAGCTACGCCACAGCCAATTTGAAGCCTGGCGACGAAATTCTGATCACCGCGATGGAGCACCATTCGAATATCGTGCCGTGGCAGCTCGCCGCGCAGCGCACCGGCGCGGTGTTGCGCGCAATCAATGTGACGCAACGGGGCGAAATCGATCTCGTCGATTTCCAGCGTCAACTGAACGTGCGTACGCGGATCGTGGCCCTGGTGCATGTCTCCAATGCCCTTGGCACTATCAATCCGATCAAACAGATCACGGCCGCCGCGCACGCAGCGGGTGCTGTTGTGCTTGTCGATGGCGCGCAGGCAGCCGCCCATCTGCCGATCGACGTGGTCGACCTCGATTGCGATTTCTACGCCTGCTCCGGCCACAAGATGTTTGGCCCGACGGGCATCGGTTTTCTGTATGGCAAGGAAGCGCTGCTAGATGCGATGCCGCCGTGGCAAGGCGGCGGAGAAATGATCGAAACCGTGACCCTGGCGCGCACCACCTACAACCGGCTGCCGTTCAAGTTCGAGGCAGGCACGCCGCACATCGCCGGTGTCATCGGTCTGGGTGCTGCCATCGACTTCATGAACGGCATCGACCCCCGTGCGCTGGCAAGCCACGAGGCCAACATCCTCACGCAGGCGCGCGTACGTCTTGGACAGCTCGAAGGTGTGCGGATCGTAGGGACCGCAGCCGACCACACCGCCGTCGTTTCGTTTCTCGTCGATGGCGGGCATCCTCAGGACGTCGGCACATTGCTCGACCAGCAAGGCGTCGCGGTTCGTGCGGGACATCACTGTACGATGCCACTGATGCAGCATCTGGGCGTGCCCGGAACCGTTCGCGCTTCATTCTGTCTGTATAATCGCATGGCTGACGTGGACAGGCTGATCGAAGGCATCGAGAAAGTACGCGAATTTCTCTAGCGCATGCAGCCACTAACGTCTCATTGGAGCGCAAATCCATGACCATCCAAATATTCGATCCCAACGCGGCGATGCTCACCATCACCGACGCGGCGGCGGAACACGTGCGTCGGCAGCTGGCCGTAGCGGCGCGGCATGCCCTGCGCCTGTCGGTCAACGAAAGCGGCTGTTCAGGGTACATGTACGAACTCGACTACACCGATGCGCCAAATGCGGACGACGTGGTTTGCGAACTGGGTGACGACGTGCGTGTCTATGTGGCGGCCGACATCGTGCCGCTGATCCGCGGCACGCAGATCGACTATGTTCGCGAAGGTATCAACGCGAGTCTGAAATTCCGCAACCCGAACGCCGACGCTGAATGCGGCTGCGGTGAGAGTTTCTCGGTAACCAAGGCAGCGACCACCTGATGGAACGCCGGCTCGTCGTCGTCAAGCGCGATTGCCCGGCGCGGCTCGTGCCGGTCGGTACGCCCGTGATGGTGCCCGGTGGTACGTTCGTCACGCTAACGCAAACGCTGGGGGGCACGTACACCATCGTGTACAACGGCAACATGGCGCGCATCGACGGTGCGGATGCGGATGCACTGGGCTTTGAAGTCGACATTCCGCAGTTCGAGGGT
>JAQBCT010000338.1:0-11067 GCA_032124855.1 Gammaproteobacteria bacterium | reverse complement strand
AGCGTCGTCTTGCCCACGCCCAGCTCGCCCGACAGCCAGATCATTTCATTGCCGTTCAAATGCGTCGCAAGCGCCGCGCCGTAGGCCAGCATGGCGGCTTCGTCCGCGATGTATTCAGGCGTCATCGCGGTTCAGCACCGGGACCAGTTCTTCCAGCAGATCACCTGCGAGCAGACCGCGGGGCCCGCAGCGCGTCACATATCGGTCCGCAGTGTAACTGTGCAGACACACACCTGCCGTTGCGGCCGCAGCCGGCGGCATGCCTTGTGCGAGCAAGCCCGCCACGACGCCCGTCAGCACATCCCCCATGCCGGCGCTGGCCATCGCCGCGTTACCGTGCATGCAGACGGCGACCGTATCACCGTCGGCGATCAGCGTCCCCGGGCCCTTCAGCACTGCCACCCCGAAGCGGGCACTCAGGCGCGCCACCGCGCCGTACCGATCCTGCTGCACCTCGGCGGCTGAGCAGCCCAGCAGCGCCGCCGCTTCGCCGGCATGCGGCGTGATGATCACCGGACCCGCCGGCAACGACGTCTGACGCGCCAGCCAATGCAGGGCATCAGCGTCGATCACGAGCGGCCTGCCGGCGGCGCACGCCCGTTCGAACAATGCCTGTCCCCAGCTCAACCGACCCAGTCCGGGGCCTACAGCGATCACGGTGGCCCGCTCCAGCAATGCGTCGAGACTGCCGGCGTCGTCACGTCCGCTGACCATGATCTCCGGGCGGCGCGCCAGGATGGCGCTGACATGCTCCGGCCGCGTCACGGCGCTCACCAGACCCGCGCCCACTCGCAGCGCCGCCTCCGCGGCCAGGGCGACGGCGCCCCCCATGCCACGGTCACCACCCAGCACCAGCACATGACCCGAGCGTTGCTTGTATGCCGTCGCCTCCCGCGGGGGCAGCCACTGCCGCACCTGTTGCCAACGAACCGCCGGCGCGCCGGGTACCGTGTCATAGCAAGCGCGAGGGATGTCGAGCGTGGCCAGTTCCACGGCGCCTGCGTAGTCGCCGGCGGCGCCGGTGACGAGCCCGCGCTTCATGCCGATGAAGGTGACCGTGGCGGCGGCGCGCACCGCAGATCCCAGCACCCTGCCGGTGTCGCTGCACAATCCGGATGGAATATCGAGCGCCAGCACCGGCGCACCGCACGCGGCAATCTCATCGATGGCATGCGCATAGCCAGCGCGCACCGCGCCCTTTACTCCAGTGCCAAGCAGCGCATCCACTACCACGTCACCGACGATCGCGAACTGCGGTGCCTCGGCTGAGACTTCACTGACCGCGACGCCTGACGCCACCGCCCAGTCGCGCGCGCGGGCGGCATCGCCAGTCAGCGCTGTGGCCGGACCCAACTGGATCAGCTGCACTGCGCGCCCGGCGCCCAGCGCCGCGCCGGCTACGATATAACCGTCGCCGGCGTTGTTGCCCCGCCCGCACAGCACAGTGATCGACCGCGTCTGCGGCCAGTGGCGCAGGAGTGCCGCCCAAGCGGCCTGCCCTGCCCGCTTCATCAGCACGATCCCGGGGATGCCGTGTTCCTCTATGGCACAGCGATCCAGCGCCCGCGATTCGGCCGCCGAATAGACGCGGGTGAATGACGCACTCGAATCAGGCTGTACCACGAACGTCCCCACGGTCAGAGCATCGGCATTATAGTGCGCGCAACGTCATCATCCCGGGTGGCGCATCCGCCCTGCCCAGGAACAGCCGCCGTGGATCTGCACGCCCTCGCCAACGACATCAAATCCTGGGGCATCGAACTGGGATTTCAGCAAGTTGCCATCACCGACTTCGAACTTGCGCAGTATCGCGAGCGCTTTGAGCGATATCTGCGCGAGCACCGTCACGGCGAGATGCGCTACCTGCAACGCAACCTCGAACTGCGCTTCAATCCTGGGCAATTGGTGCCTGGCACCACGCGCGCCATCGTGGCGCGGATGGACTATCTGCCGAGTAACACCCAGCCACAGAAGATCCTCGAGAACCCCACGCTAGGCTATGTATCGCGTTACGCGCTGGGCCGCGACTACCACAAGGTGGTGCGGCGTCGACTACGAAAACTGGCTGCGCGCATCAACTCGTCTGCCGGCGAGGGCCCAATGCGCGCCTTCACCGACAGTGCCCCGGTCCTGGAAAAGCCGCTCGGTGAGAAGGCCGGGCTTGGCTGGGTCGGCAAGCACACACTGCTGTTGAACCGTACCGCCGGATCCTGGTTCTTCCTCGGCGAGATCCTCACCGATCTGGCACTGCCGGTGGACACGGCTGACCCCGTCGATCACTGCGGGCGCTGCAGCGCGTGCATGACGGTCTGCCCCACCGGGGCGATTACCGCGCCGCGCGAGCTGGATGCACGGCGTTGCATTTCCTACCTCACCATCGAATACAAAGGCGCCATCGCGGCGGAATTGCGGCCGCTGATCGGCAACCGCATCTTCGGTTGCGATGACTGTCAATTGGTGTGTCCCTGGAATCGCTTTGCCCAACCGAGCGTAGAAGGCGACTTTCTACCGCGGCATCAGCTCGACCGCACACCGCTGCTGGCGCTCTTCGCATGGAGCGAGGAAGAGTTTCTCGTTCGCACCGAGGGCACCGCGCTGCGGCGTATCAACTATGTTCAGTGGCAACGCAATCTGGCGATTGCGCTGGGCAACGGCGCGGCCGACCCGCGCGTGATCGCTGCGCTGACCGCGCGACGCGCCACTTCAGAACCGTTGGTCATCGAGCACATCGACTGGGCTCTGGAGAATTTGGCCACTAGGACGTCTTGAAGAAGTGCTTGCGGTAGTACACCAGCTCCGCGATCGACTCCCGGATATCCGCAAGCGCCAGGTGCTGATTCTGTTTCCTGATTCCGTCCAATAGCTCGGGCCGCCAGCGGCGCGCCAGTTCCTTCACGGAGCTCACATCGATCATGCGATAGTGCAGGTACGCTTCCAGCGTGGGCATATACCGCACGAGAAACCGCCGGTCCTGCCAGATGGTGTTGCCGCACAGCGGCGACTGACCGCGTTCCACGTGTCGCTCGAGAAAGGCCAGCGTCATCGCCTCGGCCTCCGTGCAGCTGATCTGCGATCCCCGCACGCGCTCCAGCAAACCTGATGCCGTGTGATGCGTCGTATTCCATTCATCCATTGCCACGAGTTTCGCCTCGCTCTGATGAATGGCAAACGACGGCCCCTCAGCAACCTCGTTAAGGTCACTGTCGGTGATGATCGTCGCCATTTCGATGATGACTTCCGACTGTGGATCGAGTCCCGTCATCTCCATGTCCAGCCATACCAGATTGCTCGCCACGCTCAATCCCTTTTGTCCGCACTGCAGGCTTCGCAGGATAGGCTAGTGCCGCGTCCCGTTGTACCATCCGCGCCGACTTCGACCCGCCGGATGCCGTGTGGAACAACTGATCGAAACCGAACAGCTCATCGCGCTGCTCGCACGCGCCGAGTCAAACGTGCTGCTGGTGCACGTCGCCAGCGCCGAGGCCTATGCAGCCGGTCACATTGAGGGTGCCGTGCACGTAGCGCCGGGCGAACTGGTTTCTGGCATCAAGCCGGCGACCGGAACGCTGCCCTCGCTCGAGCGCCTGACGGAATTATTCGCACGCATCGGCTACCGGGAGAATCAACAGATCGTCGTATACGACGACGAGGGGGGCGGCTGGGCCGGCCGCTTCATCTGGACGCTGGATGTCATCGGCCATGCCAATTGGCGCTATCTCGACGGTGGAATTCACGCATGGGCCGCGGCCGGTGCGCCAATCTCGCAGCGACCCACGACGCTACGGCCCGCCCCGGTCAACCTCACGATCAATCACAAGCCCATCGCCGAGGCGGCGGACATCCTTGCGCATCTTGATGACGGCACACTGACAGTCTGGGACTGCCGCTCGGCGGAGGAATACGAGGGCACCCGGGTAGCCGCGGCGCGCGCGGGACATATTCCGGGTGCCATAAACCTCGACTGGCTTGAGCTGATGGATCGTACGCGGCAGCTGCGGCTGCGCACCGACATCGAAGTGCTGTTGCGCCAGCGCGGCATTACACGCGACTGCGCGGTGGTGGTGCACTGTCAGACGCACCACCGCTCGTCGCTGGCCTACCTGGCGGCGCGTCTGCTCGGATTCCCGCGTATCCGTGGCTACCACGGTTCGTGGGCCGAGTGGGGCAACCGCACCGACACACCCATCGAGACCGGCGCGTGAGCTTCGTTGCCTTCCAGCGGCTGTTACCGCAGCACGGCTTATCGCGTCTGATAGGTTATTTTGCCCGCTCACAGCGGCGCTGGATTTCACAGCCCGTCATCCGCAGTTTCTGCGCCGCGTACGATGTGAGCCTGGCGGAAGCCGAGCGCAACAGCGCGGCGCAATACCGCTCCTTCAATGATTTCTTCACGCGATCGCTCTCGGCCGGCGCGCGGCCGCTGCCCACCGATGCAACGACACTGGCGTGCCCCTCAGACGGCACGGTGAGTCAGTGCGGCAACATCGAGGTCGGGACACTGCTGCAGGCCAAGGGCGTGCGCTACTCGCTCAGCTCGCTGCTGCTCGACAGCCGCGCGCCCGGAACCTTCAACGGCGGCTGGTTCGCCACGATCTATCTGGCCCCATCCAACTACCACCGCGTGCACGTACCTTTCGACGGCACGCTGGTTCGATCAGTGGCAATCCCCGGCGAACTGTATTCGGTCAACGCCCGCACTGAAGCCGGGGTGCACGGATTGTTCTGTCGCAACGAGCGACTTGTGATGCATTTCAGGACCGCGCTGGGGCCGGTGGTCGTGGTTATGGTGGGCGCACTCATCGTTGCGAGCATCGAAACGGTATTCGACGCGCCCACCTCTCCGTATCACACGCAACAGCTGCACACACATCAGCGCAATTTCACGCGCGGTGACGAACTGGGGCGTTTTTTGCTGGGTTCCACCGTGATCGTGATTGTTCCAGCGGGATCGTTCGTCGCCGATCCACGCATCGCATGCGGTCGTAAAGTCACCATGGGCACGCCGCTGGGCGAGTTCAGCAACGCTCAAAACTGAACGGCAGCACGGCCTCGATCCGGTCGATACCCAGTCTCATCATCAGCAGGCGATCGAATCCGAGTGCAACACCGGCGCACGCAGGCAAGCCATGACGCAGCGCATCCAGCAGACGTTCATCGACCGCCGGGATCGCGCGTTGTTGCGCGCGACGCGTCGCGCAATCACTCGCCATTCGCGCACTGAGCACCTGAGCATCCGGCAACTCGTCGTAGCCGTTGGCGATCTCGACCCCGTCGATGATCAACTCGAAACGCTGCGCCGTTTCTCGCCCCTGGGAATCGACCGCTAGCTTGGCAAGCGCAGCCTGGTCGGCGGGATAGTCTGTGACGAATACCCGTCCCGGCCCAAGCAATTCGATCGCGCAGGCGGCCAGCAAATCCAATGCCTCACGCCGCGAAAGGGATGCGTCGCCCGACATTTCGACACCGCACCGCAGCAGCGCCTGCGCCAACGCTGCGTCGTCGGTGCGCCATACATCTACACCCACCCCTTCGTGCAGCAGTTGGGCGTAGCTGATGCGCCGATACGGCGCCGCACCGAGCACGGTGTTCACCAGCGCCGCGACATCATCCATGAGCGCCGCGAGATCGAAGCCGAGCCGATACCACTCGATCATCGTAAATTCCGGATTGTGCAGGCGACCCGACTCTTCGGCGCGAAATACCGGACCAATGCGCACCATCGACGGCGCACCGGCTGCGAGCAGGCGCTTCATCTGATACTCGGGCGACGTCTGCAGGTAACGCACCCCACCGGTCGATGTGAGCCGCATCGACTCGATAGCGGTGTCAGTGACGGTGGTCTGTGACAGCACCGGCGTATCCACTTCGAGCACATCGCGCGCAGCGAAAAACGCCCGGACATCGTTCAATGCACGGGCGCGTTCAAGCAGCGTTGCTAAGGAACAGGTGGGTCGCCAATCGCCGGACACGCCACCTGGTCTCAGGCGCGACTCACGTACATCCCGGTGCGGGTGTCGATCTTCAAAACATCGCCGATGGAAATGAACAGCGGTACTTTCACCACAGCGCCTGTAGATACCTTGGCAGGCTTGGTGCCACCGGTGGCCGTATCGCCCTTGATGCCAGGATCGGTTTCCGTCACTTCCAGGATGATGAAATTCGGCGGCGTCACCGCGATGGGCTGATCATTCCACAGCGTGACAATGTAGCTGTCCTGCTCCTTCAGCCATGGCTTCGAATCGCCCAGTACTTCCTCGCCGGCGGCAAGCTGTTCGAAGCTGCCGTCGGATTTCATGAAATGCCAGAAATCGCCGTCGGTGTAGAGATATTCCATATTGACGTCCACCACATCGGCAGCCTCGAGCGATTCACCCGACTTGAAGGTGCGCTCCCACATCCGACCGGTCTTCAGGTTACGCAGCCGCACACGATTGAACGCCTGGCCCTTGCCAGGCTTGACGAACTCGTTCTCGACGATCGAACACGGCACCCCGTCCAGCAGCACTTTCATGCCGGGTTTGAACTCACTGGTAGAATAAAACGCCATAATCGCCGCGCGGCACCTGAAAAAAATGGCGCTCATCATACCTCTGAAGCAGATTCCGTGGCAGTCGGACGCCTGGACGGTTGAGCTTGCCAATGCCATCACGGATCCACGCGTCTTACTTCAGCGCCTCTCGATCGACCCCGCGGACGTCGATGTAGCGCCAGAGTTCGCGCTGCGCGTGCCCGAGTCGTTCGTTGCACGAATGCGCATGGGGGACGCGGCCGACCCCCTCCTGCGACAGGTACTGCCGTTGCTCGAAGAGCGGCGCACAACGCCGGGCTACGAACTCGATCCACTGGCTGAATCGGCTGCCACGCTGGCACCGGGCGTGATTCAGAAGTACTTCGGCCGCGCGTTGTTGATCGCAGCCCCCGTTTGTGCGGTGCATTGCCGCTACTGCTTCCGCCGCAGTTTTCCGTATGCAGCTCATCAACACGCGCTGACGTTTCCGAATCTCGGGTCCATCGAACGCGACCCCACGATTACCGAAGTCATCCTCTCCGGAGGCGATCCGTTGATGCTCAAGGACGCGCCGCTGGCGCGCCTCATCGAGCGCCTCGACGCCATTGATCATCTACGTCGCCTGCGCATTCATACGCGCGTACCCGTGGTGATTCCTCAACGGGTTACCGAGGAGCTGATTGCGCTGCTTGCGAATCGGCGGACTCGCATCAGCGTCGTACTGCACATCAACCATCCCAACGAAATTGCAGGCCCGTTTGTCGATGCACTCGCCGCACTGGCGCGCAGTGGAGCTACGCTACTGAATCAGAGCGTGCTGCTTGCCGGGATCAACGACAACGTGACCGTACTCGATGAGCTCTCGCAACGATTGTTCGACAACGGCGTGCTGCCTTACTACCTGCACCTGCCTGATCGCGTGATCGGCACACAACATTTCGAAGTCACAGAGGCAGTCGGGCGCGCGCTGGTCGCGCAATTGACTGCACGGATACCAGGTTATCTCGTGCCACGTCTCGTCAGGGAAGTGCCGGGTCTGGCCGCAAAGCAGGTGGTGCCGCCGGCGTGATGACCGTTCTATAAAGGCCACCCGCATCCTCTATACTGGCCCCTGCACAGCCACGCCATTCGACTCGATGACCCATCGGCCACTGCTTCTCACATTCCCCGACAGCACGGTCAGTGTGCTCAGCGTCTGTGACACCGCACCGGCCGCGTTGTCGGATTGGGTTGCACAATTGCCCATGGCCCACGCGCCGCAAGCAGCGCAGCAACTGCATCAGGTTGCCGCCGAGATCGCCCGTCTGCTGGTTCCGCCTGAGGCACGGTTCGAGTTCCTCGAGATCATCCGCGTACCCGTCCACTACCTCTGTACTCGCATCGACCGCAATGCGACCGCCAGTCCGACGCTGGCCGAGAGTCATTCGCAACTCGCCCAGGCACTGCAGAACGAATTGGCGTTGGGCTACAAGGCCGTCATCCGCGACATCGTCACCGGCACGGACGAGTTGTCCAGTGCGCAGCGCGATCTGCTGGGGCACGCGACGCATCGCGCGCTTGGCGACCTGTCGCTGGCCCTGCGGCGCACCTATGAGTTCTATACCGACGCACCGGCGCGTGTCTGGTACGAACTGAACCAGCTGTTTGCACTCGCCGAAGAGCGCGAATTGACCGGTAGCGCGTACGCGGACGATCAGCCGCGCAGCGCCACACAATTGACCATCGCTGACGTCTATCTGCGCATCGCAATGCTCGCCGCGGCCAAGCCCAATCAGTTGCGCCCGAAGGATCTCGCGGCAACCTATACCGCGCTCGAACACTGGACGCCGCGAATTACCATCGGCGAGCCGGCGGACGACACACTGTTCGTCGTCGATCTCGACGCCGATGCCCAACCCAGCTACCGCGAACTGGGCAGCCACACGGGCGACAACTTGCGCGGCATTCGCACCGACGTGCTGGTTTACGAACTGGAAGCCTATCTCACCGAGATGGCCTCGGATGTCCCGGTGCCCGACTACATCAGTGCAGAACTCCTGCGCCACCTCACGCATGCGTGGAGCGTCATGAAGAAGCGCTCGTTCCGCCGATCGGCCTCGGATGGCCCGATGAAGGTGTGCATCGGGCTACGCACGCTGCACTACTACATCAGCGGTGGCGCCGAATTTGCCGATCAGCTCGGCACCACCGATGCCTTGCTGCGGCGCGAGCTGAACCCCTTCACCGCTGCTGGCCAGATGCCCAAGCCGGCCGAGGCCGGCAAGCGCGGTGACGTCTGGGATGGTGCGTTCGACCTGCGCGGTGCGCGCATCCCAGAAAATCCGAATATCGAGGACCCGCGGCGGATTCTGCTCGACCCGCGTCGCACACCCGCACCGACCAGCGAGGCCAGCTATCCCTGCTACGACACGGAAATCGTCGACACCAGTCCGTCGGGCTACTGCGTGCGTTGGGCAACACCGCTGCCCGCCTTTCTGCAGACCGGTGAGTTGCTCGCGGTGCGCGAGCGCGATGACGCACGGTGGTGCATCGCCGTGTCGCGCTGGATCCGCCACAGCGACTCAGAAACGCTGATGGGGCTCGAATTGCTGGCCCCGCGCGCAATTGCGGCGGCCGTGCGATTGCTGCAACGCAGCGGCAGCCCGACCGAGTACAACCGCGCAGTGCTGTTGCCTGCGCTCGAGGCGATCGGCCAGCCCGCCATGCTGATCACGCCGCGCATGCCGTTTCGCGAATCACAGAAGGTGCAGATCCGCCGTAACGGCATCCAGGCCACCGGCCAGCTCATGCGTCGCGTGCGAATGACCGAAAGTTTTACCCAGTTCACATTCCGAATGCTTGATGGTTACTTGGAAAGCACGCAGATCGACCTGAACATGGACTCCCTGTGGGACACCGTTGGAAGCGACAGTGCCGCACAGCCTCGCAACGGGCCTTCTACCGGGCCCGTGAAAGGGAAGAAGTAGGGAAACTGTCCAACAATAGGGATTGTGACGAGGTATGGCCACGCCTGCTCCGGTCCGTCTGCTCATCGCCGATCAGTCCGAAAATCGCGCACATGAGATCGACTCCGTACTCCGGAACGCCGGTATCGCGACGCGTGCCGAATTCTGCAAGGACCTCACCGACGAATCCGTTGGCGATCAATCCGTCGACCTCATTCTCTGCAACGGAGGCCTCGATCACTTAGAGCGCGTCCTGCCGGGCCTGCGCGAGCGCAAACCGGGCGTGCCGATCATCGTGATGGACGCTTCCGAAGAACCGAACAATCTCACACGCGGCCTGGCTATGGGTGCCACTGACGTTGTCTTTCACAGCGACAACGAACGGCTGCTGCATGTTGTCCGACGCGAAATCGGCAATGTTTGCGAACGCCGTCTCTTTTCACAGACACGTCGCGCACTCCAGGAAGCCGAACGGCGCTGCGAACTGTTGATGGCCAATTCGAGCGCAGCCATCGCCTACGTGCACGAAGGCATGCACATCTACGCGAATGACGACTATTTCAAGCTATTCGGGTTCGAAGGCGCCGACGATTTGCTCGGATTGACGCTGATCGATCTGATGGACCCGAGCTTCACCGACGAATTCAAAGCCAAGATGCGTTCGTTTCACACGGATTCATCGGATGAGTTGACCCTCGAGTTCCGAGGCCGCACGACGACCGGCGCACCCGTCGCCGGGCGCATCACGCTTTCGGGTGCAGAGTACGAAGGCGAGCATTGCACGCAGGTGCTGGTGCGAGCCCAGGCTCCGAGCGCCGAAATTGAGCCGCCCACCCTGATGGTGCCCGTGCTGACCGAGATGGAGGACACGCCTGCCGAAGAAATTCCGGCATTTACGAACGGGGTTGACGATCCGTTTGCGGCGACGGATGCCTTCATCAGTGAGATCGAAAATTGCACTTCTCGGCCTGGCGCCATGCTGGTCGTAGAGATCGACGAATTCGACGGGCTGCAGGCGGAGTTCGGGCTGCATCGGGCTGAGCTCGCGGTGCGCCAACTCACAGACTATCTAACCAATGAGCTGGGCGGCGCCCGGCTCGTGCGCATCGCCAACCACCGCTTTGGTGTCGCCGCCATTGGCGCCAGCGAAGCCGGCGGTGACATCCTCGCCGAGCGGCTGCGCGAATCCGTTGAGGGCGCGCTGCTGGAGCTGGATGGTAAGACCGTTCGCCGCACGGTGACGATCGGTGCGGCGGCGATGGGCGAATCCTCCACGGTCGCCGAGACAATGAATCTCGCTTTCCGCACGCTGCTCGCGGCGCGCAGCAGCGGCAAGACCAACACCACGCAGTGGCCGAGCGTTGCCACCCTCGAGGCGGAAGGCGACACCGAGGGTCTGAGCGCAGAGCAACGGCGCATTCTGCGGCTGGTGAACGATGCCATCGACAAGCAGGCATTCGTGCTGTTGTTTCAGCCGATCATCAGCCTGCGCGGCGACGCGGATGAGCACTACGAAGTATTTCTACGCCTCGTAGATGAGAAGGGTCGCCGTCTGCCGCCCGATCAATTTCTCGACCTCGCCATTGAAAATGGCGTCGCGGCCAAAATCGATCG
>JAQBCT010000337.1:0-12646 GCA_032124855.1 Gammaproteobacteria bacterium | reverse complement strand
GAGCGCATCGCTTCAATTGGCGCGGGGTTACTGATCTTTGTCGGCGTGGCCCCCGACGATACGCCAGAGGTTTCACAACGGCTCGCCGATCGGGCGGTTGATCTACGTATTTTCGCGGACGCGAGCAAACCGATGAATCGCAGCGTGGTGGACGTGGCCGGCGACGTGCTGGTGGTGTCCCAGTTCACATTGGCTGCAGACACCCGCCGCGGACGACGCCCCAGCTTCGACTCTGCCGCGCCGCCAGCGCTGGCGGAGGCGCTCTACGACGTCTTCGTAACCCACATCCGTTCACGCATCGGCAGTGTCGCCACCGGACGATTCGGCGCGGATATGCGCGTGAGTCTTGTGAACGATGGGCCGGTTACGTTTCTGTTGAGTTAGCCGCAACCACCTCTGTTGCAGGCGACCTTGCCGCGAGGCGCGCAAATATGATGCCTGCCTCGAACAGCAGCCACATGGGGATGGCGAGCAAGCACTGCGAGATTACGTCTGGTGGTGTGAGCAGCATGCCGACCGCAAAACAACCGACGATGACGAAGGCGCGCTTGGAGGCCATTTGCTGGGTGGTGGTGACGCCGGTGGCTACCAACAGAAACGTGGCGATCGGAATTTCGAACGCGAAGCCGAATGCCAGAAACAGATTGATGACGAAATCCAGGTATTTGTTGATATCGGTCATCATCGTGACGCCCACCGGGGTGACGCTGGCAAAAAACTTGAAGATGATGGGAAATACCAGGTAGTACGCGAACAGCATGCCGAGGTAGTACAGCAGAATGCTCGACACCAACAGTGGTGCCGCGAAACGCTTCTCGCGAAGGTATAGCCCTGGCGAGATGAACGCCCACGCCTGATGCAGCACCACGGGCATGGCTAGAAATAGCGCCGAGTACATCGCCAGCTTGAACGGGGTGAGAAATGGCGACGCCACTTCGGTCGCAATCATGCTGGTGCCGGTCGGCAGATTCGCCATCAATGGCGTCGCAACCCACGAATAGATCTCGTTGGCGAAGTAGTACAAAGGAAAGAACAGCAGCATCACGGCCAGTACTGCGGTGAGAATGCGTTTGCGCAACTCGAGCAGATGTTCCATGAACGGTCGTTCGTCTGCATCGACGCTGCTGTCATGACCCGAGGAGTCGGGTTTTTCGGGATGTGTTGCCATCGCAAGCCTACGATCGGACGGCGGGTGGTGCGCCATTGCCGGGCTGGGCCGCTTCATCACCGGTCGCGTCGCCGCCCGGTGCGGCCGCGGCCAGGTCGTGTGTTGATTCGACTGACGCAGTCGTCGCCGACTTCTCTGTGAGCACATCCCGCTCCAGTCGCTTCATTTCATCCATCACAGCTTCGTTGTGCAGTTGGCGGCGGATCTCGTCCATCCCAACTTCGCGTTCGATTTCCGTCTTCATGGTGTTGAACGTTCGGCGCAAACGACCAAACCACAGCCCCAGCGTGCGCAAGGCAACGGGCATTCTTTCCGGGCCGAGCACCACGAGCGCAATCACGCCCACGAGTGCCAGCTCCGCTAGACCGATATCAAACATTCGTATCCTGTTTGCGCGCGGTCGCATCGTTTGGGGTGCGATGCACCTCGCCTTCGATGACGCGTTCCTCGGTCGGAGAAGCGGGGGGCTCCTCTTCCTTGACCGCAGAGCGGAATCCCTTGATGGCATTGCCCAGATCCGCGCCAAGCGACTTCAATCGCTTGGGACCGAACAGAACGAGCACAATGCCCAGGATGACCAGTAACTCACCCATGCCAAATCCGAACATGCCCATCACTCCATGGCGCGTTAGCGCGCGATTATACCCCTGCGCGGCTCAGCCGTTCTGCGATGTGGTTCTAGCAGCCTTCTCATCATGACCCGACACGCCGAACCGGCGCTGGAGCTCCTCCAGCACCCAGCGGGGCTCCTGGCCTAGGTGGATCAACATCACGAGGGTGTGAAACCACAAATCAGCAACTTCCCCGATCAGCGAATCGTTTCGTGAAGCATCCGGTACGTTTTTCGCGGCGAGCATCACCTCGGCGGCTTCCTCGGCCACTTTCTGCAGAATTCGGTCGGTGCCAGCGGCATAGAGCGAGGCCACATACGACTTCGCCGGATCGCTGTCGCGGCGTGCGGCCAACACGCGCGTCAGTGCGTCGATTACGTCGGTTTGCATCGCGTCATCAGGCTCTGGAAATGAGCATTGAGCCTAGCACAGCCGCCAGCACGCCGGCTGTGATGGGTAGTGGCTCGCCGTGCTGCAGTGCGTTGGCCACCGGCGCCCACAACAAGGCACCGCTGATGATCAGCAGTGCCGCGCCGAACCAGCGTCTTCCGCGCCCCCCACGTGACTGATTCTCGATGAGCACCGCCAACCGATTCATGACGGCGCGCTGTTCGCGCGCGATCCGATCCAGGCGCTTCAGCCCCTGACTGGCGCCGATTATCAATTCGGGCAGGCGTGGCAACTGTTCGATGAGCTCGGGCGCATGGGCGCTGAACTGACGCAGCACCGCGGCGGGCCCTACGCGTTGTTCCATCCATCGCTCCATGAACGGCTTCGCGGTGTGCCACAGATCGAGATCCGGATACAGCTGCCGGCCCAGCCCTTCAATATTCAACAGCGTCTTCTGCAGCAGCACGAGCTGCGGCTGCACCTCCATGTTGAACTGACGCGCTGTCTGGAACAGCGTCACCAGGAAGTGGCCGAATGAAATTTCCTTGAGTGGTTTCTCGAAGATCGGTTCGCAAACCTGGCGAATGACGTTTTCGAACTCGGTGACGCTGGTTTCTTCCGGGACCCAACCGGATTCGAGATGCAGGCGGGCCACCTCGCGGTAGTCCTGGTTGAAGAACGCCAGCAGGTTGCGCGCCAGGTAGGTCTGATCTTCTTCCGTCAGGCTGCCGATGATCGCGCAATCGATTGCGATGTATCGCGGATCCTTCGGATTGGTGATGTCCACAAAGATATTGCCGGGGTGCATGTCGGCATGGAAATAGTTGTCGACAAATACCTGCGTGAAGAATGTCTCCACGCCGCGCTCGGCGAGCAGCTTCATATCCGTGCCGCGCGCGATCAGTTCAGCGGTGTTGGCTATGGGCACACCGTGGATCCGCTCGAGAACGAGCACATCGCCGCGCGTCTGATCCCAGAACACACGTGGAACGTACAGCAGCGGCGAGCCGGCAAAATTGCGCCGCAGTTTGGCCGTATTGGCGCCCTCGTGAATGAGATTCAGCTCATTCACGATGGTGTATTCGTAGTCCCTCGCGATCGCAACCAGGTGCAGGCGCCGTGCATCGCTTGAGATCCGCTCCAACAGGCGTGCGATGGTGTGCAGCAGCTGCAGATCTTCGCGGATGATCGATTCGATCCCGGGGCGCACCACCTTGACTACTACGTCTTCGCCGCTGCGCAGCGTCGCCGCGTGCACCTGGGCCACCGATGCGGATGCGAGCGGTTTCTCGTCAAACGATGCGAATACCTCGGAAAGTGGCACGCCGAGGCTCGCCTCGATCTTGTTGCGTGCCTCGGCGCTGGGAAACGGCGGCACCTGATCCTGCAGGCGCGCCAACTCCTCGGCGAAGTCGATGGGCAGGAGATCGCGCCGCGTGGAGAGAATCTGTCCGAATTTGATGAACACGGGCCCCAACGATTCGAGTGCCAGGCGCAAGCGTCGCGCCGGCGGATCATGCGGCGTAGGCAGCCAGCGCGTGGGTGAGATTCGCCAGAGTAGCCGCAGCGCGCCAGGCAGCTGATCATCCGCCACACCGCTGCGATCGATGAGTTCGTCGAGGCGATGTCGCATGACAGTTGCACCAATCCGGGTCAACCGCCCGAGCCTGCTCACGCGGTTCTCCCGACGTCTTCATGCGCGTGGTCAACGTGGTCAGGGGCGTTTTGCGCTTCCAGGATCGCAGCGCGCGCGCTTGCGCGATCGATGCGCAGCTGCAGCGCCTGTACAGACGCCATCCATTTCTCGAAATCGGTGTGATTCAGATAGCGTTGGCCGGCACCGGCGCGTGCCAGCCGGCTGCCCTCCTCGGCGACGCCGCGCCCAAGCGCGCCAATGGCGGCAACGCCCAGTTCGAACAGGCTCGCAACAGCGCGTGCGGCATCCTTTCCAACGATATCGTCGAGGGGTGATGATAGATCGGGCTGATACTGCCGGATGATATCGACCAGGTCAGAGAGGATGAGCTCGTCTCCCTCAACCGCAACGTCACCGCCAGCCCCGAAAAGTCGCGCCACCAGTCCGCCTGCGTTGCCGCGCACGATAGCTGAAGGCGTGACGCCAATTCCGGGTTCGATGCGCAGCGCGGGCGCGTCGAAGTAGATTGTCACGGCCTCGCCGGGGGGTACCACTTCGATGGCGACGCTGTGGCCGGCCAGGCGGTGCAGGCGCCCGGTGCTGAGCGGATCAAGCTGCGTTGCGCCATTGGCGAGCGAGGTCGCCATCCGGGTGAGCGCTGCGAGCAGTGGGTTCACGTCGCGGCCGCCTTGTCGCCGTAGTGGATTGCGACGACGCCATTGAGCAGGTTGTGGTAGCCGACGTCACCGAAGCCCGCATCAAGCAGCATCAGTTTCAATGCCTTCTGGGATGGATGCACTTCGATTGATTCAACGAGATAGCGATAAGCATGGGCATCGCCCGTCACCGTCTGGCCGATGGCGGGCCACAACGACTGAAACAAGCCGTATGCGGCCGCGACCACAGGATTTTCGGGTTTCGAGAATTCCAGCACGAGCAACCGACCACCGGGGCGTAGCACGCGGTGCATTTCCGCGAGCGCGCGTTCCTTGTGTGTCACGTTGCGCAGGCCGAAACCGATGGTTACGCAGTTGAAGCTCGCGTCGGCGAACGGCAGCGCCTGTGCATCTGCTTCGCAGAACTTAATATTGGTGAGCCCACGATCCAGTAGTCGGTCGCGCCCCACCTCCATCATCGCGCCGTTGATGTCGGCCAGTACCACCACGCCGGTGGAACCCACCACAGGTGAGTAGAGCGCGGCGAGATCGCCGGTTCCGCCCGCCAGGTCCAGCACCCGATGGCCGGCACGTGCGCCGGACATTTCCACGGTCATTCGCTTCATCAGGCGGTGTGAGCCAAGCGACATCAGATCGTTCATGACGTCGTAGCGTTGCGCCACCGAGCGAAATACGTCACCCACGCGCCGGGTCTTTTCCTCCGGCGTTACCTTCTGATGGCCAAAGTTGACGGACTCGTGGTCACGGTTCATTCCCCACCACCCTTAAGTGTCTGGGTCGGATCGGGATGCCAGTGTCCTAGCGGAATTGCGGGCAGGCGACTCGCATTGGCCACCTTGAGCTCATCTGAGTAGCGTTGCCAGAACGATTCGCGCTGCTCGCCGAGCTCGCGCAAATAATCCCAGGCGTAGATGCCTGTGTCGTGGCCGTCGTCGAAGACGATGCGGATGGCGTAGTTGCCCACCAGTTCGATCTTGTCGATGTTGACGTACTTCTTGCCGGTCATGAGCTTGCGTTCGCCAGGCCCGTGGCCGCGCACTTCCGCGGATGGTGAGAACACGCGCAGCAGCTCGCAAGGCAGGTGGTAGCGGGCGCCGTCCGGGAATCCCACTTCGAGCTCGCGGGATTGTCGGTGGAGCTTCAACTCGGTCGGTGCGGCGGTCACTTCGATTACAGGATGAAGCGCGACAGATCCTGATCGCGGGCCAGTTCGCCGAGGCGGCTGTTCACGTAGGCGGCGTCAATGATGATGGCGCACGATTCGGTGCGCTCGGTGGCGTCGAACGAGATCTCTTCCAGCAGACGTTCCATTACGGTGTGCAGGCGGCGCGCGCCGATATTCTCTGTCGATTCGTTGACTTGGAACGCCAGTTCCGCAATGCGCGCGACCGCTTCGTCGGAGAATTCGATGGCAACACCTTCGGTGTTCATCAGCGCCCGGTATTGTTCCGTAAGCGAAGCATTGGGCTCGGTGAGGATGCGTTTGAAATCCTCCGCCGTGAGTGCGGAGAGTTCCACCCGGATCGGCAGACGGCCTTGCAGTTCGGGAATCAGGTCGGATGGTTTGGTGAGATGAAATGCGCCGGAGGCGATGAATAGAATGTGATCGGTCTTCACCATGCCGTATTTGGTGGAAACCGTGCAGCCTTCGATCAGCGGCAGCAGATCGCGTTGCACGCCTTCGCGTGAAACGTCCGGGCCGTTCGACTGACCGCGCTTGGCTACCTTGTCGATCTCATCCAGAAACACAATGCCGGTCTGCTCCACGCTTTCGATCGCGCGCGCCTTGATATCTTCCTCGTTCACCAGGCGCAGTGCCTCTTCCTCCCGCGTGCGGCGCATTGCGTCCTTCACCTTCAGGCGCACCGTGCGTTTGCGTTGATTGGTGAGATTCGAAAACATGTTCTGCAGCTGGTTGGTCATTTCTTCCATGCCCGGGGGCGCCATGATTTCCACCCCGACCGGTGCGGCGGATAGCTCCAGCTCCACTTCCTTGTCGTTCAATTCGCCTTCGCGCAAACGCTTACGGAAAAGCTGTCGCGCGGTGGAGTCGGTGCGTTGACCCGCGTCGCCGAATCCCACGGTGCGGGGTTCGGGCAACAACGCATCGAGAATGCGCTCCTCGGCGGCGTCCTCGGCACGCGGGTTCACCTTTTCCAGCTGATCGTTACGCAGCATTTTGACTGCGGCGTCGGCGAGATCCCGAATGATCGATTCGACGTCGCGACCCACATAGCCCACTTCGGTGAATTTGGTCGCCTCCACTTTGATGAACGGCGCGCCCGCGAGCCGTGCCAGCCGACGCGCGATCTCGGTCTTGCCCACCCCTGTGGGGCCGATCATGAGAATATTTTTTGGCGTCACTTCGTCGCGAAGCGATTCACTCAACTGCATCCGGCGCCAGCGATTGCGCAGCGCAATGGCCACCGCGCGCTTAGCGGCATCCTGGCCGACAATGTACTTGTCCAGCTCATGCACGATTTCGCGCGGCGTCATGACCGTCATGGCGTATCCGTCTCGAGCACTTCGATGGTGCGATTGTGGTTGGTGTAGATGCAGATGTCGGCGGCGATGGCGAGACTCTTTTCAACGATACCGCGCGCGTCCAGGTCGGTATTTTCCAATAATGCGCGCGCGGCGGACTGGGCGAATGCGCCACCGGAGCCGATGGCGATGAGATCGAGTTCAGGTTCAACGACATCGCCGGTGCCGGTGACCATCAGGGACGTGCGCGCATCAGCCACCACCAGCAACGCTTCGAGGCGGCGCAACGCACGATCCGTTCGCCAGTCCTTGGCCAGCTCCACGGCAGCGCGGGTCAGGTTCCCGGAATATTTTTCCAGTTGCGCCTCGAATCGTTCGAATAGCGTGAACGCATCGGCCGTGGCACCAGCGAAGCCCGCCAGTACACGGTCGTTGTACAGGCGCCGCACTTTGCGTGCATTGCCCTTCATGATGGTCGCCCCGATCGTAACCTGGCCGTCGCCGCCGATGACGACGCGGTTGCCGCGTCGAACGCAGAGAATGGTCGTGCCGCGGTAGTTGTCCAACACTCACTCCAGTAACGAGCCAAGCCCAAACGGGTCAAACCCCAAGTGGGCCAAACATAGTGGCGACGCGTCCGAACGAATTCAACCGGCCCCGGGTTTGCGCGCCAGCACCAGCGCCTCGATGTCCTTGTCGCGCAGTTGCGTCAGGGCGCGTTGCGTTTCGGCGGACGAAGCAAATGGCCCCACGATGACGCGATGTCGCACGGCGCCGTTGGATAGCGTCGCCGTGGCTGTTTCGCTCGCAAGGCCACTGGCCAGCAGCGATGCGCTGAGGCGCTGTGCGTCCTCGGCGTTGGTAAATGATCCGGCCTGCAGCAGGTATTCCCGTGCGTCGGATACAGGCCGCCGCGGTGCCGAAGCGTGCGGCTCGGACGACGCACGCGCGGAGACCCGTTCGTTGGGCAACCGGTCGAAGAACTCGAAACGTGGCGCGGGTTCGGTGTCAGCCGACTTTGTTTGCGTCGGCGCGGCTAGCGGTGCGCTGCTGCGCCACCATTGCGGCAGCAGCGCGCCGGCCAGAGTGAACGCCACGCCCAATGCGATGCCGGCGCCAAAGCTGCCGAGATGGAAGGCTGATTCCCGGCGCCTCGCGCGGCCACGGATATCACGTAGCACTTCGTGCTTGCGTCGCGCGCCGTTCGCAAAATCCTTTGCCATTGGCTTTCCGCCGTGGGTTTCGCGCCATCTTAGCGGCGTGGTTGCCCGGCTCAAAACATATCGTACGGATCGACATCGATCGACCAGCGCACGCCCGCAAATCGCGTGGGTGAATGCGTCCCGGTGAGCAGGGCCAGTGCTGCGCCAAGATTGGCGCGATGGTCCGCGAGGAGCACAGTCTGGCAGCGAAAGCGTCTGGCGCGCCGGGCCAATGGCGCCGGAATCGGCCCCAGAACCTCGACGGGTGAGCTGCGAAGTCGCTCGCCCAGCGCACTCAGGCATGCCAGGGCCCGCTCCATGGTCGTGCCGTCTGCGTTGAGTAGTGCCATCGCGCGATAGGGCGGCAGACGCGCCGCGGCGCGCTGCTCAAGCTCCGTAGCGGCGAACCCCGCGTAGCCTTCTGAAACGAGCGCGCGCAGCGCCGGATTGTCGGGATTGAAGGTCTGGATCAGCACTTCGCCTGAGCGTTCTGCGCGTCCGGCGCGGCCCGCCACCTGGATGATCAACTGGGCCGTATGTTCGGGCGCGCGAAAATCGGCGTTGGCGAAACCGGCATCGGCGTTCAGCACGCCGACCAGTGTGACACGCGGAAAGTGGTGCCCCTTGGCCAGCATCTGGGTACCGACCAGCACGGCCGGGTCGCCGCGCCGAATGGTTTCCAGATGCGCCGCCATGCGGGCTGCGCTGCGCGTCGTATCGCGGTCGATGCGCAGCACGGGCACGTCGGGAAACATGCGCGCGATGCCCGCTTCGCTGCGTTGGGTGCCCACGCCGACGGCGGTCAGCGCAGGCCGCGCGCAATCTGGGCAGCGTGCCGGCAGCGGCTGAGCATACCCACAGTGGTGGCAGCGCAGTCCGGGCGGCATCTGATGCAGCGTGAGACGACTGTCGCAGCGGGCGCAGTCGGCCGACCAGCCACAACTGGTGCACAGAAATGCGGGTGAGAAGCCACGGCGATTGATGAACAGCAGCACCTGGTTACCGTCGGCGAGCGCCGTGCCAACGGCGCTGCGCAGGGGCGCGCTGAGACCGTCGTCAAGGTGCAGTCCGCGAATGTCGAGAAGACGTATTGCCGTCGCAGTCGCGGCACCAGGGCGTGTGGTGAGGGTCAGACGCCGGTAACGGCCGCGCTGCGCATTGTGCAGCGATTCCAGTGCCGGGGTAGCGGTGCCCATCAGCAGCGGGATGTCGAGCAGCTGCGCCCGCTTCACGGCGAGATCGCGGGCCGAATAGCGAAACCCGTCCTGCTGCTTGAATGAACCGTCGTGCTCCTCGTCGACAACGATCAAGCCCAGCTTCGAAAACGGTACGAAGATGGCGCTGCGCGTGCCGATCAGTACATGCGCGCCGCCGCTGCGACATTGCTGCCAAGCGCGGGCGCGTTCGCGTTCGGTGAGTCCCGAGTGATACACGCACGCACTGCCAAAGCGCTGCGAGAATCGCGCCAGCGTTTGTGGTGTCAACGCGATTTCCGGAATGAGCACGAGTGCCTGTTCGCCACGCTCGATCGCGCGCGCAATGGCTTGCAGATAGACCTCGGTCTTACCGCTGCCGGTGACGCCGTCGAGCAGCAGGCATGCGAAGCCGCCCAGCGCGGTGCTTATCGCATCGGTTGCATCACGCTGCTCGTCGGTGAGCTCGAAATCCGGCCCAGCGGATGTCGCAGCCCGCGCGGGCGGCGGCGGCGCGGCTTCAATCACACCCTTCTCGTGCAGGATGGCCAGCAATCGCGCGGTGACGCCGGCCTCCAGCAACGTCTCGTGGCTGGCCCACCCGCCAGCGGCGACGAGCGCGTTGAATGCGTCCCGCTGCCGCGGTGCACGCGCAAGATCCACGTTTGCCGCGCCATCGCTGATACGCCAGAACCGCTGCAGTAGGGGTTGTAACTGCTGACCTTGGCGCAGCGCAGCGGGCAGGGCGGAGAACAGCGCATCCCCGAACGGATGGTGGTAGTACGCCGCTGCCCATCGCAGCAGTTGCAGGATATCGGCCTGCACGACGGGTTCGTCATCGACCACCTCAGCCAGCGTCTTCAGCTCGATGCCCGGATCGGCATCGACCACCGTCTCGACGACGATCCCCACGAGTTCGGCGGTGCCGAATGGAACGCGAACGCGCGCACCCGGCGCCGGCTCAGCCAGATGGCCCGGCACGGTGTAGTCGAACAGGCTCCACAGAGGCCTTGGAATGGCGACGCGGACGATCATGGTGTGAGTGTGGGTCTGCCGCGCCGGTTGGCGGCGACCGACAGGTGGGCTGCCGTATTGCCGGAGTCGCGCGATGGTACAGGGGTCGGAGCGCTGGCCGAAGTCGGCTTGCCAAGGCTTCGCCGTCTGGTAAACTGCGCGCCCTGAAAAATCAGTGCCGCGCCGCTATGAAAAACGATATTCATCCCGAATATTCAGCAATGAAGGCAACTTGCCGCTGCGGCAACGTCTTCGAAACACGCTCCACACTGGGCGGTGAGATGCACCTCGACGTCTGTTCGAACTGCCATCCTTTCTACACGGGTCGCCAGAAAATCGTCGATGCCGGTGGCCGCGTGGAGCGATTCCGCAAGCGCTTCGGTACCCGCGGCGTCGGCTGAGCATCTGCTTCGGCGCTGTTTCGGAACCATTTCGGTACGGCGCCTCCGGCGAAACTCTCTCGCCTACCTCGACTCTAACGACTTGCACGCGGGCAGCGTGTGCGCTTTCGTATGGTTTCTTCGCGGGGTGGACGAGTTCGTGATACGTAGCATTTCGATATTCCTGCTGTGCGCCGCTACGGCCTTGTCCGCCGCTTGCGCGACCGCCTCGGAAGGCAAGAAACAATACGATGAGTTCGTGAAGAACGGGGCGCTCTATGACGACCCGGTGTGGCAGTCCTATATCGAGACAATCGGTAAGCGTCTGGTCAGCTACAGCTCCGAATCGAATCGCGAATTTCACTTTGCGCTCGTCGACAGCGCTGACGTCAACGCCTTCGCCATGGACGGCGGCTATATATTTGTCTATCGCGGCCTCGTCACCTACATGGAAAGCGAAGATCAGCTGGCGGCTGTGATCGGCCACGAGATCGGCCATGTCGTTGCACACCACATGTCGCGCCAAAAGTCAGCTACAGCGCTGGGAAAGGTCGTGGGTATGGTTGGCGCCGTCGCCACCGGCGTGGGACAGCTCATGGAAGTGACGGATCAGTACACGGCGGAGAAAGTTTCCGGATACGGGCGCGAAATGGAGCTCGAGGCAGACCAGATCGGCGGTGAGCTTTTGGGCAAGGCCGGCTACAACCCCTTTGCGATGATCGAAGTGTTGCTGGCGCTGAAAGATCAGGAACTGTTCGCCACTCAGGTGGCAGGCCAGCAGAAGACGTACCACGGCCTCTTCGCCAGTCACCCGCAGAACGACAAGCGGCTGCACGATGCGGTGGCTGCTGGGGAGAGCTTCCTGCCGGAGCAGCTCGTGGAGCCGGTGGGTGATTTCTGGGTGAATATCAACGGCTTCGTCTACGGCAATCAGGCCGAGTCCGGCATCGTGAAGGATGGCAGCTTCTATCACGAGGGGTTGCGGATCGTGGTCACCTATCCCGCGGGCTGGGATGTGGTCAATTCGCGTTCCAAGGTAACGGGTACCGCGCCCGCCGGCGCGGATGCGGGTGAGATTACCTTTCAAAAGCAGGCCACGCCGACGAAAAAGCAGACACCCAAGGAGTATGTGCTCGATACGCTGCAGCGTGAGGACATAGTGTCCGGCGAGGAAACCAAGATCGGAAACTATGAGGCCTATGTCGCCCACGTCGATCTGAAGGACGGTGATCTAAAAGCCAGTATGCTGGCGGTTGTGTTCAAGGACGGCGCGGTCTATCTGTTCAAGGGTGAGGCAGGCCCGAGTGGCGATGCGGCGAAGTTCGAAGCGGATTTCCGCGCCACGCTGGCATCGCTTCGGCCGATGTTGCCGGCCGATCTGAATGTTGCCAACAGCCAGCGGATCAAAGTGATCGAAGCGCGTCCCGGTGAGACATACAAGCAGCTCGGGGCCAAGTCGTCTCTGAAGAAATACCCGGCTGAGACCCTGCGACTATTGAACGGCGACTACCCTAACGGGGAACCGCGGCCGGGCGACCTGATCAAGACAGTACAGTGATGGCGCGCCGTCCCCGGATCAGAAGATATCGATCGGCCGGATAGGTTCCAGCACCGGGTTATCCGGATGCGTGGACTGAGTTGGACGTTTGGCGGGCGCATGTTCCTGTAAAAAATACTCGAAGATTGCGTTGCGCTGGTCTGGTGGCGCGGGTTCGCCCGTGCGCGGGTCGATTTTCAGGGTGACCACGCCTGGGGGTTGAAGTCGCTGCTGCTCCGGCACGCCGTCCAGCGCCACCCGCATGAAGTCGATCCAGATCGGTAGCGGTGTATTCGAGCCATATTCGTTGTCGCCCACGGGCCGGTGGTCGCTGAACCCTACCCAGACCGTGGC
>JAQBCT010000336.1:0-6373 GCA_032124855.1 Gammaproteobacteria bacterium | reverse complement strand
CCCCAGTTGCACCAGGATTTCAATGTTCGTGTCGAGATTGTTCCGGACAATAAAAAAGGCCAGAAGCCTTATGTTTCGGGGCTTTCTGGCCTTTTTCAGACCCTCTCGGATCGCTCAATTGGTGGAGGCGGCGGGAGTTGAACCCGCGTCCGTCGGCACGCACTCATCAGCTCTACATGCTTAGTTTCGTCAATTGATTTAGCTTCGAGTCGACCCGACGAGCAGGGTGTCCCAAGCGATCCCGATTGGTTTTAACGACGCGGCCCCGGGCGAGGCGTTGTGCGCGATCCTGTGTAACGTGCCGCTGATTTCATGCCACAGGCAGCAATCGTCAGCGTTAGCCGGCTTAAGCGGCTAGTGCGTAGTTTTCGTCGTTGGCAACTATATAAGTTGCAGCAATTGTTTAACGAGAGTTACTACCCTCTCGGCATGCACCTTTGACCTTGTAACCGTCGTCGAAGCCAGGTCGCCCCCAGTTCGATTAAGCGCGGGTCAGTGTACCAGCTCTTAGAGTGGGGACTACGCCGAATGTTTCAAGGTTCGACGTTGTTGGCGTTTCCAGTCGCGGTCGCGCTCGGTGGCGCGTTTATCGTGCAGTTGTTTGCCTTTGGCCAATGCGATTTCACATTTCACCTTGTTGCCCTTCCAGTACAGGGCGGTGGCCACACAGGTGTAGCCCTTCTGATTCGTGTCGGCGAACAGGCGGGCGATCTCTTTCGCGTGCAGCAGCAATTTGCGCGTGCGCGTGGGGTCTGCGATGACATGCGTTGATGCGCTCACTAACGGCGTTATGTTGGCGCCCAGCAACCACGCCTCGCCGTCTCGAATGAGCACGTAGCTGTCGATCAATTGGGCTTTGCCCGCGCGGATGCTCTTCAGTTCCCAGCCTTCCAATACCATGCCGGCCTCGAAGCGCTCCTCGAGTGTGTAGTCGTGGCTGACGCGACGGTTCTTCGCGATGGGCGGCGGTGATTTTGTTTTGGTCTTTGCCATGGCGGCACAGTATAGAGGTGCTTGAGGGGGCCACGCGATTTGCTGACAATGCCGCCTCGCTTTCAAACGGGTCGTTGCATGGCGCAGGTCAGTGAATCCCGGCACGGGATGTGGTCGAGTGGTTGGGTATTCGTGGCTGCGCTGGTGGGTGTGGCGATTGGATCGGGAAATCTCTGGGGTTTCGCGTCACTCGCCGCCAATCATGGCGGCGGGGCGTTCGTGCTGGTCTATGTGCTGTGCGTGTTGCTGATCGGTGCACCCGCCATGCTGGCCGAGGTTGTGATTGGTCGGGCGGGGCGGCTCAGTCCAGTGAGCAGTGCGCGCCGCCTGACGTTGGTGAACGAGCGCAACACGGCGTGGATTGGTGCGGGCTGGTTCGGCACCTACGCGGGAATGCTCGTGTTGTCGTATCTGGGCGTATTCGCCGGCTGGGCACTGCACTACATCGGCGTGATGGCATCGGCATCCCTCAGTGGCGCGGATGTGGCGGGCGCCCAGGCGATGTTCGGTGAATTCATTGCGAGCCCGTGGCGCGTGGTGCTGTGGCAGAGCGTGTTCATGGCGATTGTGGTGTATCTCTCGGCGAGTGGATTTCGCACGTTGCACAAGATGATCGTGTGGCTGGTGCCCATGCTGCTGGCGATGTTCATCGCGCTGCTTGGCTATGCGGCCGTCAATGGCAGCGTGATGGAGACCACTGCGATTGCAGCAATGCCGCGCTGGGATGAACTGCAGGTGAACGGCATATTGGTGGCGGTGGGGCAGGCGCTTTTCACCATTGGTGTTGGCATTGGGGTGGTGATGCTGTTCGGCTCGTACCTGCCAGCGAGGGTGCCGCTGGTGCGCAGCGTTGCCTTTGTGGTGTTGCTCGACGTCGTATTGACGATTGCGGGCGGTGTGATTGTGCTGTCGATCGCGGGTGCTGACGACGTTGCCCTGGCGCAAAGCCCAGAGCTGATCTTTGTCCACGTGCCGCTGGCATTTGCGCAGCTGCCGCTGGGCGCAGCATTCGGTGCATTGTTGTTTGTACTGATCGCGCTGGCCGCCCTGGTTGCGGCGGTCGGTCTGTTCGATCCGGTGCTTGCCTATCTGGTGGAGGAGTACAACGCGAAGCGTTCGAGGGCTGCTGTGTCGTTCGGCATCATCGCGTGGGGAATCGGCCTGGGTAGCGCGCTGTCATTCAACTATTTTGCGGATGCACGTTTCTTGGGCGAGCGCAGCTTCTTCGAATCTGTGGACTATCTCGTGCATGCATGGCTGATACCGCTGGGCGTATGTGGGATCGGACTGTTTTCCGGCGTCGTGCTGTCGCGCGAGTCACAGCGCGCCACGCTGCAATTCGACGGCGGCGTCGGCGAGCGGCTGTGGAAACTAATGGTGGTGTTCGTCGTGCCATTGGCAGTGGCGATGACGATGGCGGCCGCCGTGTTCCTCAGCTGGATGTAGCCGGCAGCGTATGCCGCAAGTGCATCGTTCCGCGCTCGTACCGCATGCCGCGAGACAGGTATTCGATCTGGTGAACGACATTGAGCGGTATCCAGAGTTCCTGCCCTGGTGCCGCGAGGCACAGATCGTCGCCGCTACACCCGTGATGATTGATGCGCGTTTGACGCTGGCCAAGGGGCAGATGCGCGCGCAGTTCACCACGCGCAATGCGTTGTCTGCGCCGGATTCAATTTCAATGTCCCTGATTGATGGTCCCTTTAGACGCCTTGACGGTGTGTGGCGTTTCACCCGCCTGCTCAGGGAGGGCGTGGAGTCGGGTTGTAAGGTTGAACTGGAACTGGATTTCGAGATGGCCGGGTTGCTGTTGCAGCGCACGCTCGGCGGCGTCTTCAGCCGCGCGGCCGGCACAATGGTGGACGCGTTCTGCGCACGGGCGCGCTCGGTGTACGGTGCGGGCGTGTAGCCGGAGGCGTTCCTGAAGTTAGAAGTCTGGGTCGTCGTTGATGACAGGGTTGTACTCGGGGCTGTCGAATTCGCTGTCGCCGGGCGGCGGCGCCGCGGCTTCTGTCTTATTGGGTGCGAGGTCCCCTGAGAACGACACCAGCACGTCTTCGTTGAAGAACAGCGAAACGCGCAATTCCTGGTAGGCCGCATTGCCGATCTGGTAGGAGTGCACGTAGTCCCATCGATCGGCGTCGAAGGTATTGCGCAACACCGGATCACCCATGACGAACGCCACTTGCCGGTGGGTCATGCCCGGCTTGAGCTTGTTGATCATCTCCTGGGTGATGACATTCCCCTGCTGAACAGGCACGTGGGCCACGCGCGGCATGTGAAAACTGCAGCCGGCGCAGAACAAAGCTATCACTAACGCGAATCGAGGCACGTTGGGCCCGGGCGATGGAAGGGCGCCGATATTAGCGGCTGACGGAAGCGCTTGAAAGGGCGTCGGCTGACCCGAGCATCGGCACCGGCCATTTGCTGCCAGGCACCAAATGGCCGGTCTCATTTCGCTTTGCACGGCTACACGGCGCCGGCGCTGATCAGCTCTTCGGCGTATTCCAGCGTCTTGGGGGTGATATCCGCGCCGCCCAGCATGCGCGCGAGTTCGGCGACACGGCCGGCACTGTCGAGCGCATCGACAGCGGTGTCGAATTCGGTGGTCTTGTGGATGCGCAGGTGATGCTGTCCGCGTGCCGCGACCTGCGGCGCATGCGTGACACACAAGACCTGGGTATGCATCGCCAGGCGCCGCAACAGTCGTCCCACGACATCCGCGGTAGTCCCGCCAATGCCCACATCGGCTTCATCCAGAATGAGCGCAGGTAACCTGGATTTTTCCGCGGCAACCACCTGGATGGCGAGGCTGATGCGCGATCGTTCACCGCCGGAGGCGATGCGCGCCAGCGGCGCAGCGGGATATTTGGGATTCGTGACAATGTGATAGTCCACGCTTTCCAGCCCGCCCTCGTGCTCGACATCGCTGAACACCAGTTCCAGGCTGCCGCCGGTAATGCCCAGACTGTCGAGGTGTTTGCTGACATCGCGGGCAAATTTCCGCGCCATGCGCCGGCGCTTGCCCGACAGGCTGCCGGCCGCGGTGCGAAACGCGGCCTCCGCGTCGCGCATTGTCGCGCGCAGCGCTTCGATATCGTCGCTGCCGGCGCTGAGTGCGGTACGTTCGCTCTCCAACTGCGCCTCGTGTTGGATGAGAAATTCGGGCCGGATGCGGTGCTTGCGTGCAAGGGCAGTGATGGCGTCAAGGCGTGCTTCCAGCGCAGGCAGATCGTCGGGCTGCGCGCTCAGATCTTCCATGTACCGGCGCAGCTCATGGGTCGCTTCGTCCAGGTGCGTTAAAGCGGTTGCGAGCAGCTCACGGGCACCCAGCAGGGCAGGATGCGCATCGTCGATGCTGGCAAGTGCACCTGCCACATGTCCCACATCGAAACGGTTCGACTCGCCCTCACCCGACAGCGCATCCAGCGCAGCCGCCACGCGCTGGGCATAGTCCTGTCCCTTCGATTGACGGCGGAAGCGGTTGAACAGGTCTTCGTATTCGCCTTCGGCTGTGGCGAGCTCCGTGAACTCGCCCAGCTGATAGTCGAGCAACGTGCGGCGATCGTGGGATTGCTCCATTTCACGCTGCAACGTATCCAGCTGATCCGCTGCGCTGCGCCAGATGCGATGTGAGGCGCGCACCTGGGCTGCGAGCTGCTCGAAATCACCGTAGTGATCCAGCAGATCCAGCTGAACGTCGCGACGCAACAGCGATTGATGCTCGTTCTGCGAGTGGATATCGATCAGCGTGGCGGCCAGTTCCGACAGTTCACCCAGCGTCACCGGCGCACCGTTGATGAACGCGCGCGAACGCCCTTCGCGGGTGATGATTCGGCGCAGCACGCAGCGATTGCTTTGATCGGGATCATCGAATGTGCGCTGCGTGAGATAACCCAGCGCAGCATCGTTGCCGGTGATATCGAATTCGGCGGTGACATCGGAGCGCTCTGCGCCCGGACGGATCGCGCTGGATGCCGCCCGATCGCCCAGCGCCAGACCCAGCGCGCCCAGCAGGATCGACTTGCCGGCACCGGATTCCCCCGTCAGCACCGTCAAACCGCGTTCGAAGACAACGTCCACACCGCGCACCAGTGCAAAGTCGTGTACGGTCAAGCGTGTCAGCATGTCGCTGATGATACCTGTGCAACAGTCGCGGGGTTGGTTTGAAAGAACTTTCGTGCCATTTTATGAGTCGATGTTGATCAGGGTAAATGTGGTTTTGCCTACGTGATGTCATCGTGAAACGACAGTCCAACACAGACGAAAGTATTGACGAGCGCGCCCAGCGATTGCTGAAAATGCTGGTCGAGCATTATCTTGCTCAAGGCACGCCGATTGCTTCAAAAGCGTTGGCATCCCAGCGGGGCATGGATGTCAGTTCCGCCACCGTGCGCAGCATCATGGCGGAGCTCGAGGCGCGCGGATTGGTGGCCTCGCCGCATACCTCGGCCGGTAAAATTCCCACCAATCTGGGTTTGCGCTTTTTTGTGGATAGCCTGCTCTCGGTGCAACCCCTGGGGCGCGGTGCGTTGCAGCTGCTGCGTGAAGAATTGAACCCCGACTACGCGCCGTCGCGGCTGGTCGAGCAGGCCTCCAATCTGCTGGCTGAAATCACCCGGATGGCCGGTGTGGTAACGCTGCCGAGAACTGAACAGATCCAGTTGCGACAGGTGGAGTTTCTGCCGCTCACCGCGTCGCGGGTGCTGGTGATCCTGGTGGTGAATGAGCGCGAGGTGCAGAACCGGGTCATCCACACCGACCGCGAGTACAGCGAATCGGAACTGGTGGCCGCGGCCAACTACATCAATCGCGAGTTCGCCGGCGCGTCATTGATGTCCATCCGCGAGGCGCTTCTCGCCAGCATGCAGAAGGACAAGGCCGAGGTGGACCAGCTGATGCAGATGGCGCTGGACATGGCGGCCAAAGCATTCGGCGTGCAGGACACCGATGCGGCGTCGGAGGCGGCCCACGGTTACGTGGTTGCGGGTGAAACCAATCTGATCAGCACGCCCAGCGATTCAGAGGCGATGCGCAAGCTATTCGATGCGTTCAGCCGCAAACGCGACATCCTGCACTTGCTGGACCGCTGCCTCGACTCCGCCGGCATCCAGCTGTTCATCGGCGATGAGTCGGGGTATGAGGTGCTGGACGATTACAGCGTGGTCACGGCGCCCTACCGCGTGAATGGCCGTGTGGCGGGGGTTCTGGGTGTCATCGGACCCACGCGGATGGCGTATCAGAAGGTGATACCCATCGTGGATGTCACCGCTAGGCTGCTGGGCGCGGCACTGCATCACGCCTGAGGTAAGCGCCTGCCGGATCCGCTCTTTCCAGGGTTGGAATACCCCCCGCAGGCCCCATATCGTGGGGGCGAGCC
>JAQBCT010000335.1:0-9707 GCA_032124855.1 Gammaproteobacteria bacterium | reverse complement strand
CCGTCAATGGGGGCTCGATGCTGGCTTCATCGAAGTCGCCGCCGGGCCACTGGTGCGCTGCAGCTACCGGGCGGATCGCATTCTTCAGAAAAACAATCTCGGCCTGCCAACCACCATACCGGTGAAGATGCTGTAGCGGGTTCGACCTTGAACCTGCCGGCGCCTTCGTAGACCATCGGCGCACCTCCGATGCCCGATACCGTCATGTCATTCAATCCCGATGCCGCACTGGCATTCGACGCACCCAACGATGCAGTCGCGCTTCATGCAGTTCGCGAAACCGATTTTGAAACGTGGCTTGCCGAACAGTCACCGTCCGTCGCGCGCTGGTTCACCACGACACGTTTCGCGGCACGCGCCGGTGCAATCACCTGGTTGCCGGGCGAGCCGAATGAACCCGCGCGCGTCGTTGCCATCGTCACCAGCGACGCGTTGACCGCGCTTGCGGAGCTGCCTGCCCGGCTGCCCGAAGGCAACTACCACCTCGCTGAAGCAACGCCCGGCGGCGACCTCGCAGTACTCGGCTGGGGCCTGGGTGCGTATCAGTTCACCCGTTATAAAGCAGCCGTGCGTGCACCGGCTCGCCTGGCCGTGCCAGCACAGTGCGACGGCCCGGCACTGCGCAATCAACTCGCCGCCATCTATCTGGTGCGTGATCTGATCAATACACCGGCGGCCGATATGCTGCCCGAACACCTCGCGCAGGCGGCGACAGAGCTTGCAGAGCAATGCAGTGCGCGCTGCCAGATCACCGTGGGCGATGCGCTGCTGGCGGGCAACTTTCCGACCATTCACGCCGTCGGACGCGCGAGTGTCTGCGCGCCGCGCCTGATCGATCTGCAATGGGGCGATACCAGGCATCCCCCCGTCACATTGATCGGCAAGGGCGTGTGCTTCGATTCGGGTGGACTGGATATCAAACCCGCGGCCGGCATGCGGTGGATGAAGAAGGATATGGGTGGCGCGGCGCACGCGCTGGGGCTGGCGCACCTGATCATGACACAGCGCCTGCCGGTGTCTCTGCGCGTGCTGATTCCGGCGGTGGAAAATGCCATCGCCGGCAATGCATTCCGACCCGGCGACATCATCCGCACGCGCAAAGGCATCACCGTTGAAATCGACAACACCGACGCGGAGGGACGGCTGGTGCTGTGCGACGCGCTGGCTCTAGCGTGCGAAGGCGACCCCGGCATGATCTTCGATTTCGCGACGCTCACCGGTGCTGCGCGCACGGCATTGGGTACGGAACTGCCAGCCATGTTCTGCAACGACGATGCGCTGGCGCAGGGCATCACCACGTCCGGCCAGGCCGTCGCGGATCCGGTGTGGCGGCTGCCGCTGCACCAGCCGTATCGCAAAATGCTGGACAGTCGCACCGCGGATCTCACCAACAGCTCCGGTGCGCCGTATGCGGGCGCCATTACCGCAGCGTTGTTTCTCGAGAGCTTCGTGCGTGCCGACGTGCCCTGGGCGCATTTCGACGTCATGGCCTTCAACCTCACCACGGGCCCCGGCCGGCCGGAGGGCGGCGAGGCCATGGGATTGCGCGCGGTGTATGCTCACCTGGCCCAGCAATTCGGATGATAGGAGCGGCGATGTTCATCGCGATGAATCGATTCAAGATCGCGCACGGGCACGAAGCCGACTTCGAGGCGGTGTGGCGCGAGCGCGAGAGTTACCTCGACACGGTCCCCGGGTTCAAAACGTTTCACCTGCTCAAAGGCCCGGCGAGCGAATCCCATGTGCTGTATGCATCGCACACGGTGTGGGAGTCGCACGCAGCATTCGACGCCTGGACCCGCTCCGAGTCGTTTCGCACGGCCCACGCGCAGGCCAATCCGCGCAAAGGTACGTACCTAGGACACCCCGAACTCGAAACGTTCGAGTCGGTGTTGTAGCCGCGGGCCGTGGCGAATCCGTTGTTCAAGGGTCTCGAATCAGCACCGGTGGGCACATCGCTCGCCGTCGCCGACGTCCTGGCGGCAGTACCGTTCGACGCCGATGGACTCATCCCGGTCATCGCCCAGCAACACGAGTCCGGCGACATATTGATGTTTGCCTGGATGAACCGCGCGGCGCTTGAAGAAACTCTGGGTACGGGACAACTTTGCTACTACTCGCGCAGCCGGGCGCGTTTGTGGCGCAAGGGTGAATCGTCTGGCAATACGCAGCGATTGATCGAACTGCGCCTGGACTGTGATGGCGACGTGCTGCTCGCAACCGTGGACCAGACGGGACCGGCCTGCCATACGGGCCGCCATTCCTGCTTCTATCTGCGCATCGAGGGTGAACACGTGATCGTCACCGCCGAACCCAAGCGTTCACCACAAGAGATGTATGCACCGCACCGGTGACGTACAATGCGCGCCATGATCCACGCAGACAATTCCAGGACGTCGCATCGCTGTTGTTGCTGAACCCGTTCGGTAACAGAGCTTCGCCACGTCGTCTCACCAGGAATTGTTTCGAATGAACATCCAGCTGTACAACACGCTCACCGCGCGCAAAGAAACGTTCGTCGCCCAGGATCCGAACTGCGTGACGATGTACGTCTGCGGACCCACCGTTTACAACCTCGTTCACATCGGCAATGGTCGCCCGGCCGTGGTCTTCGATGTGCTGTTTCGCCTGCTCGCGGCAACCTATCCGCAGGTGCGCTATGCACGCAACATCACCGACGTCGAAGACAAAATCAACGCCGCCGCGCGCGAGGCCGGCGAGCCGATCGCGCAGTTCACGGAACGCTACACCGTCGCGTACAACGAAGACGTACGCGCGCTCGGCAATCTCGAGCCGACCATTGAGCCGCGCGCGACACATCACATTGTCGAGATGGTCGCGATGATCGGTGAGCTGATCGCACGCGGCCACGCCTACGCCGCCGAAGGGCATGTGCTGTTCAGCGTCCCGTCGGATCCAAGCTACGGCATGCTATCCAAGCGCTCGCTGGAAGATATGCTCGACGGCGCGCGTGTCGAAGTGGCGCCGTACAAACGCGATGCAAAGGACTTCGTCCTCTGGAAGCCGTCCGCACCCGATGTTCCCGGGTGGGATAGTCCGTGGGGCCGTGGCCGCCCGGGTTGGCATATCGAATGCTCGGCGATGATCCGAAAGCATCTTGGCGCAACCATCGACATTCACGGTGGCGGTTCCGATCTGATGTTTCCGCACCACGAAAACGAACTGGCGCAGGGGCGCTGCGTGGGGTCAGGCGAGGCCTACGTTCGCTACTGGCTGCACAACGGCATGTTGACGCTGGGCAACGAAAAGATGGCGAAATCGGTCGGCAACGTGCTGACGCTGCGCGAACTCCTGGCGCGCTACGGCGGTGAGGTGCTGCGCTACGCTCTGCTCTCCGGTCACTACCGCTCGGCGCTTGCCTGGTCGGATGATCTGATCAAACAGTCACAGGCCAGCCTCGATCGGATCTACCGGGCGCTGCTCGAGGCGCCCGCGGGCGATATCACGCATCCGCAGCAACTGCACGACCAACCCATCGAAGCCTTCCCCGCAACCGTCGTCGCAGCGCTGGCCGACGATATGAATACGCCGGAGGCGCTGGCCGCAGTGCACGCGATTGTCACCGAATTGCATCGGACCAACGACCCAGCAGTGGCGCGCGAGTTGCGCAGCGCTCTGCTGGCCGGCGGCTGGTTGCTGGGACTGCTCACCGAGTCTCCCGAGGCGCATTTCAAGACGGGTGCGACGCTGGAAGCGGCGGCGATCGAGACGCTCATCGAAGCCCGCAATGCAGCCCGCGCAGCGCGCGACTTTGCACGCGCGGATGCCATTCGCGACGAGCTGCTGCAACATCACGTGGAGCTCGAAGATGGCCGCGACGGCACGCGCTGGCGGGTGACGAACGCGTGATGCGGCCGCCGCCGTGACGCTGCAGGTCGGCGTCGTCGGTGCCGGCATCGGCGGCTTGACACAGGCGCTGGCATTGCACGCCGCTGGCATCGAGGCAAGCATTTTTGAATGCTCGCCCCGCATCGACGCTGAGGGGGCGGCAGCTGAACTGTCACCCAACGCCTCACGGATCCTGCGCGCCCTGCACCTGCTCGATGCCGCGCAGGCGCTGAGCTTTGAACCCGTCGCGCAACACTTCCGCGACGCCCGCAGCAGTTACATCATCGGCTTCATCCCGCTCGGCGCCAGCCAGAGCGCGCGCTACGGCGCGCCCCATCTGCAGATCCTGCGCGGCGACCTGCAGCAGCTGCTCTACGATGCGGCCGTCGCGCGCGAGATACCCATCACGTTCGGCGCGCAATGCATCGACTTCACGCAGCGCGACGATTCGGTCGATGCCCACTTTGCCGATTCGTCGACCCGCCGGTTCGATGTGCTGATCGGTGCGGATGGCAATCAGTCGCGCATCCGTGAACTGCTCAACGGCCCGTGTGTGGCGCACCTGACGGGTTATGTGGGCTGGCGCGGGCTGGTTGCAAGCAACCGTCTGCGCAGCGATCGCATGCCGCCGGCGCTCACGACCTGGCTCGCGCCGCGCCAGCATCTCACGCATTGCCACGTGCGGGATGGGCAGACGATCAGCTTCACCGCGGTGCTGCGCGACGACTCCTGGCGCGAGCAGGCCTGGAGCCGCGCGGGTGATCCGCAGCGGCTGCGCGACGCGTTCGCCGGCTGGCATGCCGACGTACAGCAACTGCTCACAGCGGTGGACGTGTGCTCCACGTGGGCGGTGACGGATCCGGCGGTGAGTCATACCTGGTCCGCGGGACATGTCGCGCTGATCGGCGATGCTTGTCATACGCTGCCGCCCTCTTTGAACCAGGGTGCCGCGGCCGCCATCGAGGATGCGTGGGTGCTTGCACGGCTGCTCGACGACGGCAGCGACGCACCACTGCATGCGCTGGCTGAGTATCAGCACTACCGGCAGCCACGTGCACGACGCATGCAACAGCAGGCGCGCGACAACCTGGCCATGCTGCACGCGTCGTCGCGCTGGGCGCGCTTCAAGCGCAACGCCAGCCTGGGCATTGGCAGTCGACTGCTGCCCGAACTCATCACTCAACAGCGCGACTGGATTTACAGTTACGACGCAATCCGCGGCTTTGCATGACGTGCGTGCGGCGTTGAAGCGCTTGAAGCGCGCGCATGATCGCGCCGCGCATCTCTCATGTTCGATCGCACGAGCCTGTGCGTATACTGCCGCTGCGTTCGGGTGCCCGAGTACGCGTCGTTCAAACCGATCGCGGACTCGGGATAATCGGGAAATCGGTGCGTTGCTCGCAACTGCGGCAGCTAAGCCGATACTGCCCCCGCAACGGTAAGTCGACGAAGGGATCAGGGCTCTGCCCAGCCACTGTCTAGTGCACTAGCACGGGAAGGCGATCCTGCACGCGGCCGTCAGGCCGCGACGCGACGAGTCCGGAGACCGGCCTGAATGGGAGGTGGCAGCAGCCACCAGTTCGACACTGTCGCGCGGGGCGCTGCGACTCATCGAGGCTTTTCTCATGTTGTTGTCTTCCCTCACTGCGGTGCTGGTGTGCGGTGCCGCCGCCGCAATCACGCCTCCTGCCCTAGAAGAAATCTCGGTCATCGCAAGCCGAATCCCCACACCGCTCAATCGAGCCAGCGTGCCGGTACAGGTCATCGAACGTGCTGCGATCGATGCACGCCAGTCTGGACAAACCGCGGATCTGCTGCGCGGCGCGCCTGGATTTGCCGTGAGCCAGTCGGGCGGCGTGGGCAGCGTTGCCGAGATTCGCCTGCGCGGCGCCGAAGCGAATCAGCTGCGTGTTTCCATCGACGGCATCGACATCAACGACCCCGCGCTGGGCTCCAACGTCGACTTCGCCAACCTCGATCTGATCGGCGCCACGCGCATCGAGATTCTGCCCGGCGCGCAATCTGCGCTGTGGGGCAGCGATGCGCTGGCGGGCGTCATCAACATTGAAACCACACCCAGTGCCGGCGTGATTCGCCGCAACGTAGCCATCGAAGGGGGGTCTGATGACACGCAGCGCGCCGCGCTGGAACTGGCCGATGGCCGCGGTGATTTACGCTACGCGCTGGCCACGCGCTTCAGCGAAACCGCAGGGACGAACACCGCCCTGCAAGGCGGCGAGGACGATGGCTACCAGAACGCGACCGTGCATATCAATGCTGCCTACGAGGGCGAACGCGGCGCCGTGCGTGTCGCTGCGCACGCGGTGAATGCCACCAGCGAATACGACCCCACGCCGTTCCCAGATTTTGTGCCGGTAGACGGCGATCTCAAGCTGCGCGTGCGCCAGCAACTGGGTGGCATCACCGCCAACTATTTCGTTCTGCCGGCCTGGAATCAGCGGGTCGCGCTCACGCACTACTCGGCGGCCAACGATACCTTTGAGGCGGGCAGCCGCAGCAGCGCGGCGGACGGCGACAAGACGCGTCTGACGTATGAAAGCGATCTGTTTTTCGATGGGTTGGGTGCCGCACAACGCGCGACGCTGGCATACGAATACACCGTGGAGGGATTCAGCCAGCGCGCGGCAGCAAGCCCGTTTGGCGATCCCAATCAGGATCAGCACAGCCATACGAACAGCGTCGTTGCCGAGTACGCGGGTGAATGGGATGGCGCCGGTATCACGCTGTCGATGCGCCACGACGCCAACAGCGCGTTTTCCGACGCCAACAGTTACCGCGCCGCCTTGCGCATTCCAATCATGGCGCAGGCCACGGTGGCGTACATCAGCGCAGGCACGGGCACTAAGAACCCGACGTTTACCGAACGCTACGGCTACAGCCCGGATACGTTTTTCGGCAATGCGCAGCTGCGCCCCGAACGCTCCCGCAGCCTGGCGGTCGCCGTCGCTCACCGCTTCAACGAGTCGTTCGACGTCCGCGTAACCGGATTCCGCGACGACCTGCACGATGAAATCGACGGTTTCGTCTTCGACCCGATCCAGGGCGGCTTCACTTCGCGCAATGCCGACGGCGACAGCCACCGCGATGGCGTGGAGCTGGCGTTGCACTTTCAGCCGACCGCGCAGACCTCGGCACAAATCGATTTCACGTATCTGCGTGCGACCGAACCCGCCGCGAACGGGCGTCAGGACGAGTTGCGTCGACCAAGCTACAGCGGTCGGGTTGTCATCGACCAGGCGGCGTTCAACGACCGCGCGCATTTTCAGTTCGGCGTAGCCTACGTGGGCGGCCACGACGACCTGGATTTTGGCGCATTTCCGGCGCGACGGGTCGGCCTCGATGCCTACACGCTGCTACACTGCACCGCCCGATATCAGTTGAACCCGCGCTTAGAACTGTCGGGTCGCATCGAAAATATCAGCGATGAAAACTACCAGGACGTGTACGGCTATCGGACGCCGGGACGCCGGGGCTACGTGGGATTGAGGATGGCCTTATGACGGCGAGTATCGAGTCCAGCGTCGCGAAGATGTGGGACGACAGCATCATTCCAGCGCTGTGTCGCTACATCGAAATCCCCAACAAATCGCCGATGTTCGACAGCGCCTGGCAACAACACGGCCACATGCGCGACGCCATCGAACTGTTGGCGGCGTGGTGCGCCGGCTGCGGCGTGACCGGACTCGACTATCAGATCGTGGAGCTCACCAACCGCACACCGCTGCTGCTGTGCACGGTCGAGGCGAGCAGCGCAGATGCACCCACGGTGTTGATGTACGGGCACTACGATAAACAACCGGAATTCACGGGCTGGCACGACGGCCTGGGGCCCTGGACGCCCGTCATGTCGGATGGCCGCCTGTACGGCCGCGGCGGCGCGGACGACGGTTATTCTCTGTTCGCCAGTCTCGCTGCCATCCGGGCGCTGCAGGACGCAGGCATCGCGCATCCGCGCTGCGTGATCCTCATCGAGGGCTGCGAAGAGAGTGGCAGCTACGATCTGCCGGCTTACCTCGACCACCTCGCATCTGCGATCGGCACGCCGGATCTGGTGATTTGTCTCGACGCCGAGTGCGGCGACTACGAGCACTTGTGGTTGTCGACATCGTTGCGCGGCTTGCTGATCGGTACGCTGCACGTCGGCGTGTTGAGCGAGGGCGTGCACTCGGGTGCCGCGAGCGGCATCGTGCCGTCCAGTTTTCGGATCCTGCGAGGTCTGCTCGAGCGGATCGAAGACTCCACGACCGGCCGCGTGATCGATGCGTTGCAGGTGCCCATCGACCAACGCACACGCGAGGATGCAGCCGCCGTTGTGGCATCGCTGGGGCAACTCGTCACAGGACGCTATCCGTGGCTGCCCGGCATGACGCCCATGGCAGCGAACGTGGTTGAACTGGTGCTGAACAATACCTGGCGTCCCACGCTGAGCGTGACGGGACTATCCGGCGCACCTGAGGTCACCGCAGCAGGCAATACGCTGCGCCCGCATACCGCAGCGAAACTCTCAATCCGCCTGCCGCCTTCGCTGGACGCGCTGCTGGCCGAGCGCACCGTAAAGGCGTTGCTCGAGGCAGATCCACCCAACGGCGCCGACGTCAGGTTTACCTCGGACGGCGCGCAATCGGGCTGGGTCGCGCCACCACTGCGCGACGCGCTGTTGCGCGCCTACGCCGCGGCATCGCAGCGCTACTTCAGCACCGATGTGCGTTACATGGGCATGGGTGGCACCATCCCCTTTCTGAAAATGTTGGGCGACCGCTTTGTTGATGCACAATTCATGGTGACCGGCGTACTGGGACCACACTCCAATGCCCACGGACCGAACGAATTTCTCGACATCCGCACGGGCAAACGCGTCACGGCCTGCGTGGCCCACGTGCTGGCGGATCAGATCACGTAGCAGATACGGCTGTTACGGGCTGCTAGTGGAGGTGTCGGCTGTCGGCGCCGAACTGGGCTTTCAGGAAGTCCATCTGGTCACCAAGAATGCGGCCGCTGTTGGTCAGCGCCAGGTACTCCGCGAAGTTCGGCACATAGGGCAGGGCCAGCAATTCCATGCTGCGTTCGTGCAGCAACCGATCGCCCTTGCGATGATTACAACGCCGGCACGCAGCCACGAGATTATCCCAGCTGTCGTTGCCGCCACGCGATCGCGGCACGACATGATCGCGGGTGAGATCGCGGTCCTGGTGATGCGTGCCGCAATACAGACACATGTTGCGATCGCGCCGGAACAATGCCTGATTGGTCAGTGGCGGCACATGACGCACTTGCTGCACCACCCTGCCCTCGCAGGCGATGATGCTGTGGATATCGAGCTGCGAACGCGAACCGTCGAAGCGCGAGTGGCCGCCACGAATCGCGAGCACCGCATCGCCCAGGGTCCACAACACCAGCTCGCGCGCGTACAGGCACACGGCGTCTTCCCAGGCCAGCCATTCCACAGGCTGACCCGCTTTGTTGAGGCGCAAAATTCGTGGCGCCCGTTCGAAATCCGCCAACGTAGCCAGCACGAATGGATCCTCTTTGAAGGCAGCGCAACATCCGCTGCAGTGATGGCGCGGCCAATCATGAACAAAGATTTCGGGCGAAGCAAACACCGCGACGCCATTAAAACGTCAGGGCTGGGTATGCCTAGTCGAGCAGATCCCGCGGCACGGAGGCGGCTGTCAGCTGCCAGCGCGGTGGACGTTTCTCTACGAAGGATTGCACCCCTTCGCGCGCATCGCTCTGGTTGCCCAGCCAGGCGAATAGCGGATTTTCCCGGCGCATCATATCGGGCACCGAACTCGTCAGCCCCTCCCACAGCAACCGTTTGGTTGCCGCCACCGAGGCCG
>JAQBCT010000334.1:0-25039 GCA_032124855.1 Gammaproteobacteria bacterium | reverse complement strand
CCGACCCTTTACTCCGACCCTTTACTCCGACCCCCGCCGCATGGATTTCGCCATGCGGATCAGCAGCGTCGGCACCAGCGGTTGCAGCACGCGCCCCATGATTTTCCTCGGCCAGCTCAACGCTGGTGTATTCACTGCAGCTGCATAGTCATTCAGACCGAGTTCGTCGCGAATGCCCTGCGTGATCATCACGACGGGCGCATCGAGCGGAATTCCCGTGGCGTCGGCGATGCGCACCATGCGCTGAAAATTTGCGATGACACCGGCTGCATCCACGGCGGCCGCCTCGCCGAGTTCACGCGCAACGCGATCGCGCGCCGAAGCGATGACTGCCGTGTCATCGGTCAATGCGGCCTCGGCGAATTCGAGCAACGCCGCGCCGCCCCTCACACCGCTGTCCACGCGGCTGCCGTCGACGATGCTGGTCAGATCTACTTCGCTACCGAGGGCCTGACTGCTCACACGGAGCAGTAATGAATGAGAGCTGGTTCAGTAGAAACAGTTGCTGAGCGAGGACACTCTGCCCGCCAACAATTCGATCTGGGGGCGATTCAATGCGCGATTGCCATTGGCCAGCGGGTCCGGTACATCGATCAGGTACTGCACCGAACTCAAGGTCATCAGCATCCGTACGGCGTCCGGAACCAGGCTCATCGCGGCGAGCACGTTGCCTGTACGCGTCCCGCCGCCGTACAGATCCGCCTCTGCCGCGGTGAGATCGGCGGGCTGTATCGTGGGCACCCAGGCGCCGGATTCTTTCGCGCCGGGCGGCCGATAACCATCCGGATCGCCCGGCTGGGGCGGCGGCAGCGGCTCGAGGGGCAAACCCAACGCGCGATGAAAGGCATCGATGCTGATGACGGCAACGACGATGCCGAGCAGTTCCACATACTTTGCATCCGTCATACCGGCGACATAGGTCGATTCGAGCCAGGCGCGGGTCAGACGCGATGGATCGGTGGTGAGCCGGTGCACGGCATCCACGGCGACGTCCGGCAGATTCGTGCTGGTGCGGTGGCTGCCGTCGATAGCGAAGGGTGAGAGTGCAGCCTTACGCTGTGCGCACAACGCGCATTCACGCGCATTGCGTGACTCGGTGGCGATGGCCAGGCGATCCTCCGCGGCCCACCAGTTGCCCGGCTTGCTCAGCATCTGCCAGATCGCGCGATACGCATCCGGCATGTCCTGCCGTATCGGGTACGGTGCTTGTGCGTAGTTGAACGCGACCATGCTCGTTTTTCCTTGATGGGCCGGCTGCGTTGCCGGTATACAACATCTTGCCGCGCACGGCACCACTAACGGATGCATCACTATGGATGATCACCTGAGGGATAAAGTCATCATCGTCACGGGCGCCGCCGGCGGATTCGGTCGGCTCGTGAGTGAAAAGGCTGCCGCACGTGGAGCGAAAATCGTGTGCGCGGATGTCAACGGGCAACAGCTGGAGGCAGTCACCACTGGCATCGTCAAAGCGGGTGGCAGCGCTGAAGGCGTGGTCACCGACGTGACGCAGCGCGCGCAGATGGACGCGCTGGCGAAGCGCACCATCGAACGCTTCGGATGTATTGACGTGCTGGTGAACAATGCCGGCATCATGCCGCTGGCCTTCTACGCGGATCACGCCCAGGCCGCGGCCGCGTGGGATCGTTGTATAGACATCAACATCAAGGGCGTACTGAACGGCATCCTCGCGGTGCACGATACGATGATCGCCCAGGGGCGCGGTCACATCGTCAATTTGTCATCCATCTACGGCAATTTTCCCGTGGTCGGCGCCGCCGTGTACGGCGCCAGCAAGGCGGCCGTGAATTTTCTCTCCGAGTCGTTGCGCATGGAATCCCAGGGCAAGATCAAGGTGACGATCGTCAAACCCACCGGCGTGCCGGGTACCGCTCTCGGCGCGGGCATCATCAACCAGGCGGCACTCGTGGGCATCCTCGGGCACAATGCGCCACGCTATCTGCAGATGATGCAGGCCCATGCCGCGGGCGAACTGCCCGCCGAGTATTCAGATTCGAACCATATCGAGTACTACGCGCTGGAGCCTGCGCACCTGGCTGACCAGATCATTTATGCCATCGATCAGCCCTGGGGCGTATCGATTGGCGATATCACGGTGCGGGCGTCTGGAGACGGCTACATCCTGTAGGCTCGACCGAGAAGAACGGGGGAACTGAAAAATGTCTATCGCCACTGCTGTGTGGGCCAAACAGTCGCCCAAGGCGGCCGCACTCAGCGACGAACGTGCGACCATCAGCTGGGCCGAAGCCGATGCGATCCTCAATCGCGCAACGAATGCACTGCTCGCACAGAAATTCGCACCGCAGCAGCGCGTGGCTGTGTTTGCGGAGAACGCCGCCGAAACGGTGCTGGCACATCTCTCGGGAATTCTGGCTGGCATCTCCACCGTGCCGATCAACTTTCACCTCACCGCAGCCGAACTGCGCTACATCCTCGAAGACTCGCAGGCGGCTGCGTTGTTCGTGGGACCCGAGACGGCGCAGGTGGCTCTGGAGGCAGCGCGTGCGGCGGGTGTCGCGATGGTGGTGGGCTGGCGCTGCGACGCGGGTGCGGGCCTGACGGCGTGGGAAGATTTCCTGGCAAGCGGGGCTGATCGCGAGCCGCCATCGGCGCAGCCGCCTAAACCCTTTCTGCACTACACATCCGGCACGACAGGCCAACCTAAAGGTGCCGAAACACCGCCAACGATGTTTGCGGGGGGCGCCAGCGTCGCCGAACACATCGGCCTGGTGCAGCAGAACCCGAGACTCGGCGAACGCGGTGTGTCGCTGGTGGTGAGCCCGCTGTACCACACGGGACCGCTCGGCAGCGTGCGCGCAGTGGCGGCCGGACACACCCTCGTCGTACTGGGACGTTTCAATGCAGAAAACGTCTTGAGGGCCATTGCTACGCACAAGGTGACGAGCACCCTCATGGTGCCCACACACTTTCAGCGCCTGCTGGCGCTGCCCCAAGCCACACGCAGCCAGTACGATGTATCGAGCATTCAGATCATCAGCCACACCGGTGCGGCATGTCCGGTGGATGCCAAACGCGCCATGATCGAATGGTTCGGGCCGGTGCTGTTTGAAGCCTACGGCGCCACCGAAGCGGGCAGTACCAATGCGATCTCCTCAGAGGAATGGCTTGCGCATCCGGGGTCGGTCGGAAAGACGCTGCCGCCGTTTGAATGCCTGATTCTGGACGACGACGGCAAGCAGTTGCCCGATGGTCAAGCGGGCCTGATCTATTTTCGCGATACCACGGGCCGCGGCATCATCTATCACAACGATGCTGACAAGACCAAGGCAGCGCATCGCGAGCCCGGTGTGTTCACGCTGGGAGAGATCGGCTACCTGGATGCAGAAGGCTATCTCTACATCACCGATCGCTCCTCCGACATGGTGGTATCGGGCGGTGTGAATATCTATCCGGCCGAGACCGAGCAGGTGCTGCTCGAACATCCGGCCATTGCAGACTGTGCCGTTATCGGCGTGCCGAATAAGGAGATGGGCGAGGAGCTGAAGGCACTGGTGATTCTGAAGGAAGCCGCGACCGAGCCGCCGGCCAAGGAACTCGACGGATTCTGCCGCAAGCATCTCGCGGGGTATAAGTGTCCACGTTCCTATGAATTCGTGGCCGACATCGGCCGCAATACCATGGGCAAGATCAACAAACGCAAACTCCGTGCGCCGTACTGGCCCACGGATCGCAGCATCGGCTGAGGAAAAACCATGAGCGACGCAAAGACCGTACGATACGAAATGCTCGAGGGCGGCGTGGCACGCGTCACGCTCAATCGGCCCGAGGCGCGTAACGCGCAAAGCCGACGCATGACTTACGACTTGAACGATGCGCTGACGCGCGCCGCGTTCGACGATGAAGTGAAAGTAATCGTGCTGGCGGGCGAAGGACCGCATTTCTCGTCGGGCCACGATCTGCGCGACCGCGAAGAATACGAGATGCATCCGGTCGGCATTTCAGGCGGCTTCGCCAAGCCCGGTGCCGAAGGCCATATGGCCTTCGAAGAGGAGGTGTACCTGAATATGTGCCGGCGCTGGCAGCAGTTGCCCAAGCCCACCATTGCGCAGGTGCACGGCAAGGTCATCGCCGGCGGCCTGATGCTGATGTGGGTATGCGATCTGATCGTGGCCAGCGAGGATGCGACGTTCACCGACATGACAGTCGACTTCGGCGTGAATGGGGTGGAATGGTTCGCGCATCCGTGGGAGCTGGGAATCCGCAAAGCCAAGGAAATGCTGTTCACCGGTGAGCCGGTGACCGCGGCGCAAGCCTATAACTTCGGCATGATCAATCATGTGGTGCCGCGCGCCGACCTGACCGACTTCACGCTGGGTCTCGCCGGCAAGATCGCCGCGCGCCCGAGTTTTTCGCTGAAGCTCGCCAAGCTGTCCTGCAATCAGGCGCTGGATGCGCAGGGTTTCTGGACCGCGCAACAGGCGGCCTTCAACCTGCAGCATCTCGGGCACAGCTCATGGCGTGAGCGACATCTCGCGCACAAGCTCGCCGAAATCGAGAAAGCGAAGTAGCGCGCGATGCAAGCCGCAGACTGGATCAATCTGAATGGCAAGGTGGCGCATGTCACCGGGGGTGCCCAGGGTATCGGCGCCGCCATAGCGAAAGCGTTAGCGCTCGCCGGTGCCACGGTGGCTGTGAGCGACATCAACGGCGACGGCGCCGTTGCGATGGCCAACCAGATCGAGGGCATCGGTATGGCGCTGGATGTCAGTGATGGCGCGGCGGTGGATGCGGCGTTACAGGAAACCGTGGATCAGCTGGGCGCGCTGGACATTCTCGTGAACAACGCGGGCGTCTACATCGGCTTCGGCGGTCCGGTTCGCGATATCACGGATGATATGTGGCGCAAGCTGTGGTCGGTGAACGTGGACGGCGTGTTCTATTGCTGTCGCGCCGCAGCGCGTCTCATGATCGCCGCGGGTACACGTGGGCGAATCATCAACATTGCATCCACCCAGGCGGTGAGCCCCGGTGTAGGTGTGACCTACGACGGCTCCAAGGCCGCAGTGGCGCAGATCACCAAGGCACTGGCGCTGGAACTCGCACCGCACGGCATCAACGTCAACGCGCTCGCACCTGGACCGACGTGGGTGCGGGGTGGCCCGCCGCCGAGCGTTGATGGACAGCCACCGGCGCGCACCGGCGACCCCTTAGCGGATACGGTGGCGGATCGCATCGCGCGATTGCCGGCCGGCCATTGGGGCGATCCGATGGAGCAGGGTAAAGCCGCGGTATTCCTCGCATCAGCCATGAGCGATTTCGTCACGGGCATTTACCTGCCCGTCGATGGCGGCTGGCTGGTGCTCTAGCAGCAGAAGCAGAAGGCGATCAGTGACTTGAACTGGTCACTGTATCGTCGAGCTTGCGCGCGGCGAACGGGTCAGAGCGACCGCCTGTCAAACGCCGGAACAGCCGTTCCGCGCGCAGTACATAAGTGAACACCACGGGTACGACCACCAGGCTGAGAACGGTCGATGTGATCAGGCCACCGATCACGACAATCCCCATGGGTGAGCGGAAGCTCGTATCTGCATCCAGACCCAGTGCCACCGGGAACATCCCCGCCGCCATCGCGAGTGTCGTCATCACGATGGGTCGTGCGCGCTTGCGACACGAATCGAGTAGCGCGTCCACCTCGCTCATGCCACGGTCGCGCATCGCAACCACGGCGTAGTCCACCAGCAGAATGGAGTTCTTCGTGGTGATGCCCATCAGCATCAACAGTCCGATCGTTGCTGGCATGGAGAACGCGGTATTCGTCAGCAGCAACGCGATCACGGCACCACCCACAGAGAGCGGTAATGCCGCCAGAATGGTGACGGGCTGCATGAAGTCTTTGAACAGCAGCACCAGCACCATGAATACGCACAGGATGCCGGTGAGCATCGCAAGGCCAAAGCTGGCGAACATTTCTTTCATGTGCCGCGCGTCCCCAATGTCCAGCTTGCCTACCCCGGGCGGCAGACTATTGAGCGACGGCAATGCATCGACAATCTTCGACATCTCGCCCAGCGGTACGCCGCCCAGTTCGGCATCGATCTGAATATTGCGGGCACGATCGTAGCGGGTGATTTGCGCAGGACCGCTGCCGATGCTGACATCAGCCACTGCTGACAAAGGCACCAGGCCGCGGTTGCCCGGCACCCGCAGCTGCTTGATGGTGGCCAGATCGCGGCGCGCCTCAAAGGGCAACTGCACGCGGATATCCACCTGCCGTTCCGGCAGATTGAGTTTCGCCAAGGCGGATTCGTAGTCGCCGGCTGTCGCAACCTGCACCGTTTCACCGATGGCCGCCGCCGTAACGCCCAACTCAGCAGCGCGCGCGAAGTCGGGTTTGATCAGAATCTCAGGGCGCAGCAGGCTGGCGTTGGATGTGACATTGCCCAGGCCTGGCAGCGTGCGCAGTTCGCGCATGACAGTCTGCGCGGCGCGTTCCAGGGCCACGGGATCCTCGGACGACAGATTCAGCTGCAGCTTTTCGCCGGTACCGCCGAAACCCACCGTGAAGCGCGCGCCCGGCAGCGTACCGACGCGTTGCCGCAATTCATTTTCGATTTCCATTTGCGAACGCGAACGTTCTGAAGTCGGCACCAGATTGATGGACAGATTTGCCTTGCGGATGTCGGCGCCACCGCCGCCCATACTCCCGCCACGGCTCGACATGCCATTGCTGCCGCTGGCCCCAATGGTGGTGAAGATCTGGGAGATCTCGGGAATGTCCGAAATGAGCCGTCGCACTTCTTCGGCGCGCGCTAAGGTGGTATCGATGGGCGTGCCCGGTGCCAGCTCGACCGTGACTGACGTGCGCGAATAGTCGCCCGACGGTACAAAATCCTGCGGGAGATAGCCCAATCCCAAGATTGATGCGAAGAAGAAACTGGCAGCGCCCATCGATGTGAGCAGCGGATGCCTCAGCGCGGCGGCTGCGAAACGCAGATACGCATTCATCATCCGGCCAGGCTCGGGTGCGCCGGCGTGTGGTTTGAGCACGCGCGCGCACAGCATCGGTGTGATCAATCGCGCCACCACCAGCGAGATGAGCACGGCCACCACCGCGGTCCAGCCGAACTGTTTGAAGACGAGCCCGGGGATTCCCCCCATGAATGCCGTTGGCAGGAATACCGCGACCAGCGTCATCGTGGTTGCCACCACAGCCAGACCAATCTCGGTTGCCGCGTCCATCGCCGCCTGGAACGGCGTCTTGCCGTTGCGCAGATGGCGAACGATGTTTTCCACTTCGACAATGGTGTCGTCCACCAGCAGGCCGATCACGAGCGACATTGCCAGCATCGTGATGACGTTCAGCGAGAATCCCATCCAGTAGATGATCGCGAATGTGGGAATGATCGACAGCGGCAGCGCCGCCGCGGAAACCAGGGTTGCGCGCCAGTCCCGCAGGAATATGAACACCACGATCATTGCGAAGATCGCGCCTTCGAAGAGCATTGTCATGGAAGAATCGAATTCGTGCTTGATGCGCTCGACATAGTCGAGGACCAGCTCGAACTGCACCGTGGAATGCGTCTCGGCGAGCTCAACCATCGCCGTCTCCACGCTGGCAGCTACGGCCACTGCATTGGAGTCGCGCGCGCGCTGGATCTGAAACGCGACCACTGACTTACCGTCAAGCATCGCCGCCTGAGAGCGCTCAGCCACGGTATCGCGGATTTGCGCTATCTGGTCCAGGCGGAAATGGCGGCCGCCGGGAAGCGCGATGTCGAAGGCGGCAAGTTCTTCGGCGTTATCCACCGTCGCAATTGTGCGCAGCGACTGACGCGCATCGCCAATCTCGCCGCGGCCGCCTGACAGTTGTTGCTGGGCGCGGCGCAGTTGCCGCGACACGTCGGCCGACGTGATGCCGAGAGCGGCCAGTTGTGCAGGATCCAGATCCACACGGATCTCGCGGTTGACGCCGCCGAGGCGTCCGACCGCCGCCAATCCCGGGATGGCCGTGAGCTTACGTGCAATCACGTTGTCGACGAACCACGACAGCGCTTCTTCGTCCATCGAGTCTGACGCGACGGTATAGGTCAGGATCGGCATACCCGCTGTGTTGACCTTGCTGACGATGGGCTCTTCTAGATCGCGCGGCAGTTCCGAGCGCAGATTACCTACGGCGGCGCGGACATCGTTCAGCGCTTCGAATAGATCGCGTTCCAGCACGAACTGAATCATCGTGGTGGAGGCGCCTTCGGTCACGGTGGAGGCGATGGCTTCGATGCCCTCGATGCTGCTCACCGCATTTTCGATCTTGCGCGTGACCTCGGTTTCCAGCTGCGAGGGTGACGCGCCCTGCATGACGGCCGTGACGATGACCGCCGGAAATTCCATGTCGGGCATATCCTGGATGCTGAGCTTGCTGAAGCCGAACGCGCCGGCAAGCGTCAGCAGCAGGAACAGTACGATCGGCGGAATGGGCTCGCGAATGGCCCAGGTGGCGAAGTTCATGACGGTGCACGCTGAGTTGGTGTTGGCGCTGCGACGACACGAACGCGGTCGCCGTCCGTGAGGAAGGCGCTGCCGCCGGCAATGACGGCGTCGTCTGCGGCCACGCCATCGAGTATCTCCACGTCGTCGCCCTGGCGCCGCCCGATGGTCACCTTCTTCTGCATCGCCCGTTGCTCTTCACCGGCCACGACGAACACGAACGCAAAACCGTCGCGCAACACCAGCGATGTTGCCGGCAACGCCATGCCCGCGCGTTCGCGCTGCACGATGCGGCCCGCAACGTACATCCCCGGACGGGCATCGCTGGCGGCCGGCGTCGCGTCGAGCGCGACATAGACAATCCCGGTGCGCGAGCCCGTGTCGAGGATGGGCGAGACCTGGCGAACCGTGCCGCTCAGAACGCTGCGATCCGGCAGGGTCACTTCGGCGCGATCACCTATTTCGACCACGGCGATATCGGCGCCTGTCAGTTCCGCGCGCCATTCCAGTCGGTTCTGTCGCACCAGCCGAAACAGCTCCATGCCGGGTGCAGCCACCGCGCCCAGCATTGCGCTGCGCGAGCTGATGACGCCGTCGTCGGGTGCCACCACGCGCGTGTTTTCGAGACTGATCGTCTGACTGGTGAGGCGTGCAGTGGCCAGTTCCACCTGGGCTTGCGCCGCCTGCATGGTGGTGACGGCGCGAATCAGATCCTGTTCACTGATGGCCTGCGTATGGCGCAGCTGTTCCGCACGCGCCGAGTTGGCCCGCGCCTCAGCCAGCTTGGCTTGCGCTTCCGCCAGCGCGGCTTTCTGCTGCGCATACGCGGCGAGCATGGGTGCTGGATCAAAGCGCGCCAGCAATTGGCCGGCCTGCACCTGATCGCCCACATCCGCAGCCACTTCCACCAGCCGTATGCCGGCAACTTCCGCGCCCACGGAGGCTTCCTGCCACGGCGCGATGGCGCCGTTGGCCGAGACGCCTTCTGGCCACAGCATCGCTGTGGGGCGAACCGTCGACACCGTCAATGCAGCGCCCGAATGTTTTGTTGGATTGGCGGCGTCGGCGGCTGAAGGCTGCTCATGCCGCAAGGCGCCAGCGCCCACGGCGGCCAGCGCAACGACGAATGCAACGACAACGGCGACGGTGACCCAGCGACGTCGGCCCGGTTGTGCGGCGTTCATGATTTCTCCTTATTGGTATTGGTTTTCTTGGCGTCGCGCCGATGCGCACATTCGGCGGCGACCAGGGCTTGCGCATAGCCAACCAGCACCTCGACGGTGGCGGCGACTTGCGGCTCCGAGTCCAGAATGCCGGGCGCGAGGATGCGCACGGCCGCCCGCTCCACAAACAGCACCATCGCAATCCCCACCAGACTGAACACGAGTTGATGTGCCCGTGGGTCCGGCGTATCGATGCCGATGCGCGGCATCAGAAAGCGCAGTAGCTGCGCGTGATAGGGGCGAAGAATGCCGGCGCGGTTCGTATCGAGCAGCCCGGACGGTTGCACCTGCTCGCGCAAGAACAACAACCGGATGTGGCTGCCGTTGTCGGGCGCCAGCACAAACGACATGACGTGGCTGTACCACACGCGCAGGCCGTCGGATAAGGCAGTGGCGGGGTCGTCCAGTTCTGCGGGGAGATGGACGAGGCGTTCAGGGATCCGAAACACTTCTCGATACAAGGTGGCCTTATCGCCGAAGTAATAGTGAATCGCAGCAACGTTGACGCCGGCGTGCTTGCAGATTTCGCGTGTCGATGCCTGTCCGTAACCCTTCGCAGCGAACACTTCGAGCGCGGCCACGAGCAGGCGATCCCGGGTGGCGGTGTTACCGTTCGACTCAATACTTGGCAATTCGCCGTTCTGCGAGGCGTGCGAATCATGCGGGGCGACTGTGGCCACGGGCAAAAACCATCGACTTGGGATGGGGCACACTAAAGCAAACGCTTGAATCAAGCAATCGCTTGATTGTGCGGTGCATCACGTCGCCGTCAGGTGAACAGTGACCCAGCGCACGGCGGTCTGCGGCGGCGCGGGATAGCGACGTTTTTTCTCATCAAAACGGGGGGGGGACGCCGTCCACTGTCGCGCCCGTCCCGATGCCCTGTGCATAATCGAAAACTTTAATCGCAGGAGAGTTTGGTATGGCTTTGCTCAAGTGGCAGATCGGGGATGTGACGGTGACGCGCGTTGTGGAGACGGAAATGCCGATCCCCTACAACCCGGATGTGGCGTTTCTCACGGAGGCGACGCCCGCTGCGCTGCGCACCATGCCGTGGCTGTATCCCCATTTCGTCACCGAGGCCGACGAATTGAAACTGTCCATTCACGCGCTGCTGGTTCAGGCGCCGGGTCTCACGCTGGTGGTGGATACCTGCGTCGGCAACGATAAACCGCGCGCGCTGTTCGGCGGCGTTGCGCTGCAGACCGGTTTTCTGAAGAGTCTCGAATCCACCGGCTGCAGCCGCACCTCGGTGAACACGGTCGTATGCACGCATCTGCACGTGGATCACGTGGGCTGGAACACGATGCTCGAGAATGGCAAGTGGGTGCCTACTTTTCCGAATGCGCGCTACCTCATGGGTAAAGAGGAATACGCGCACTGGAAGGCCGAAGGTGATGCGGACCAGCAGGCGATTCTCAGCGATTCCGTGCAGCCGATCTTCGATTGCGGATTGGCGGAACTGGTGGAGATGGACCATCGCCTGTCGGCCGAGATCCGCCTGACCCCTACGCCGGGCCATACACCGGGACATGTCAGCGTGCTGATCGAATCCCAGGGTAAGCGCGCGATGATCACGGGCGACATGCTGCATCACCCGTGTCAGTTCGGGCATCCGGAGTGGTCGCCCAGCTTCGACAGCGATCCGGTGGCCGGTGCGACGATGCGTCGTTCGGTGATGGAGAAGGTGGCGGATGAACCCATGCTCGTCATCGGTACACACTTTGCTGGTCCCACCGCGGGTCATGTGAAGCGCGACGGTAAGTCGTTCCGGTTCGAGGTGGGTTGAGCCGATGTTGCAAGGGTCGACAGCATCGGTGGTGGGAGGGGCTTCAGCCCCGATTGGTCTGAAAAGCCTGCGACAAGGATCGGGGCTGAAGCCCCTCCCACTTGAATCTTCATTGGAGCCGCCGCGTGACCGACGATAAGCAAATCAGCGGCCGACACCGCAACGACATTTATGGTGAGAATCCCGCCGCCCATGACACGCAGGCGCCAGCCATTCCGGCGGCCACCGTGGTGTTGTTGCGTGACCACGCGCAGCGCCTCGAGGTGCTCATGCTGCACAAGGCTTCGCAGATCGCTTTCGGCGGCATGTGGGTTTTTCCGGGCGGGCGGATCGACGCTGCGGACTATCCTGCCGGGCGCGATGCGGATGTCGCGGCACGCAATGCCGCCGCCCGCGAAACATACGAAGAAGCGGGTCTCACTCTCTCGCCCGACGGATTCGTCTGGTTCGCGCACTGGACGCCGCCACCGGGTACGCCGAAACGCTTCGCCACCTGGTTCTTCGCCGCGCATGCGGCCGAACACGATGTCACGATCGACGGCGGTGAAATACAGAACCATGCGTGGCTTGCACCCGGTGTGGCGCTGCAGCGTCACGCAGCAGGAGAAATCGATCTGGCGCCACCCACCTGGGTGACGCTGCATCAGCTGCTGCGTGACACCAGTGCCGCGGCGGCGTTCGACCGGCTAGGTGCGAAGCCGCCGCGCTATTACCAGACGCGCGTGGGCAAGCGCGCCGACGGGGTGCGCGTCGCCATGTGGGACGGCGACGCCGGTTACACCGGCTGGAGCGCCGATGTCACAGGGGCGCGGCATCGGCTGGTCATGTCGAGCGGCGGATTCGTCTACGAGAATTCGATCGACGTTGATTGATCGGCCATGCGACCGATTCTCTCAATCACAATCGCCCCCCAGCAGGCCCGTTTTCACTTCACTGTTCGGCGGCTTTCCCAGCCAGATCGCCATCAGACCTGATGCGAAGTCTGCACCAGCAATTTCAGCTTTGCGGTTGTTGTCGATGGATACCGCCGTGCCCTTACTCGGTTCGTAGCTGAATACCAGCTCCGAGCCCGTCGGCAGATCGGTCATTGCCTCGTTCAGCGTATCAATGCGTGCGGCCAGGGCTTTCATATCGGCGCCGTTCTTCTTGAACCCCTCAGTCCAGGCGTCGGTGATTTCCTTGCGATCCACATTGCGCACAAAATGCAGCGCCAGGTGGCGCGGCTGATCCGTGGCGATGATCGCTGCGGCATCCGTTGAGTGCTGCTCGAGGTACAGGCCCGCAACGTAGACCTTCACTTTCAGCATCGTGGCGAGCCGCGCGCCCAAACCGTTGAGGACCAGCGTTTTGTCGTCCAGAACGAATTGATCCGGCATGGTCACGCCGATGCATTCGGCGGCGCGCGTCGCCGCGGTGGTGGTGAGCAATGCGCTCAACAGCACCATTCGAATTGCCTTCATTATCATTCCTCGACTAGTCCGATCGCGTTTGAATGCCGCGCGACACCAGCTCATGCCGCGCGATTTTCCACTCACCATCTGTTCGCCGCATGTCGGTGAGGTAGGTTGCCCACAGTGTCAGCGTCGTCTTGGGCGCATCCTTCATGAAGTGCAGCGCCTGCACGTCGGTGCGACAGTGCGCGGTGTCACCCGACACGGTTGCGAGTTGGGGTCCGAGCATGTGCTGCGTAGGGCCGTACTGCGCCAGCGCTTCTTTCACGAACGCGGCCCACGCCGCGGCCCCGTGAAACGGCTTGGGGCCGAAGCCCACCACTTCCACATCGTCGGCGAACAGCGATTCATAGAGGTCGAGATCGCGCTCATCAACGCCCTTGGCGTATTTCAACATCACATCCATCAGCGCGATGCGGTCCGCGACAGCTTGCAGAGTGTCGGCCATTACGTTTCTCCCTCGTCAGTTTCAGCCGTGGGTTCTGGTTCCAGCGAGTCCTACAGCAAATCCCCGCCGCACGCGCCCGCCGTCGTACCGGTTGCCTTGAACGCCTTGATGACGTTGCGGCCGGTGGTCCAGCGATGCACCTCGTCGGGGCCATCCACCAGACGTTGCGAGCGGATGTGGGTGTACCACGCAGCGAGTGGGGTATCGCGCGAATAACCCAGCGCGCCGTGCAGCTGAATCGCCGTGTCCACAACGTGGTGCACCATATGCGCGAGAAAGACTTTTGCAATGCCGTTTTCCTGGCGGATATCCATCTTGTTCTCCGCTTTGTACGCAATGTGCATCAGCATCAGGCGCGCGATGTACAGTTGGCTGGCGCACTCGGCCAGCATGAACTGCACCGCCTGCCGCTCATCGAGCTTCTTGCCGAATGTCGTGCGATTGGTGACATGTTCAGTCGCCATATCCAGCGCGCGCTGCGCCATCGCGACGTTGTGCATGCCGTGACGCAGCCGGCCATACGCGAGTCGGTGCTGCCCCATGTTGAAACCGTTGCCTTCGCCGCCCAGCAGATTCTCGGCCGGCAGTTCGAGGTTTTTGATTTCAACTTCGGAATGGCCCCCGCCCAGGATGTGAGACAACGGGCCTTCGAGCGCCATCGTCGGAATGTCGCGTTTGATCTTATAGCCTGGGTTCGGCAGTTCGACGATAAACGTGGAGAACTGCTGGTGACGCGGTGCGTCGGGATCGGTTTTGGCCATCACAACGGCGATGTCAGCGACGCTTGCGGCGGAGGAAAACCACTTCTCACCGTTCAGCACGTAGAGGTCGTTGCCCTTGCGCTCCGCGCGCGTCTGCATGCCGGTGGCGTCGGCGCCAGCCGCCTTTTCCGTCATCGAATAGCAGATGCGCTTATCGCCATTGAGCAGCGGCTTGAGAAACTTCTCCTTCTGGTACTCGGTGCCGTGTTCGAGCAGCGTCAGCATCGTGGCGTCATCAGGGCCTTGCGTGTTCATCGACAGCGCACCCAGATAACTCTCACCCAGCTCCATCTGCACGAGTGCGTTGGCCAGTGGCCCCAGCCCCATGCCGCCGTACTCCTTAGGAATGAACGGACACCACAGACCCTGCGCGCGCGCCTTTTTGCGCAGTTCGCCCAGGATCGTCTTGTAGTCTTCGCCCGCGATCAGCCGCTTTTCGGCGGGGACGCATTCATCGTGCACCCACGCGCGGATCCGCTTGCGCAGTGCTTTTGCTTCATCAGGAATTACGAAATCGATTGCCATGGTGTCCTCACTTCAACTTTTGTCGTTAGCCGTAGCATCTTGAGGCATGTGCGTGTTGCCGCCAAATCCGTCGCCACGATGAAATCGGCCAAATGGTGCCAGGCACCCTTTGGCCGCTCGCAGCATTTGACTGCGGTTGTGGGCAGCGCCACCTTTAGAATCGGCCAAGTGGTGCCAGGCACCATTTGCCAGGCACCATTTGGCGCGTCACCACGAATGCACTCTCACGCCGATTGCGAGTCAACCCCTTGCTCCGCGTGATCGATCTAGGCACGATCGCGCGGAGCAATGGAGACCACGCGCCGATGAGATACGAAGCACCCAAATCAATCAAAGAAGCGGCCGGACTGATGGCCAAGGCCAAGGGCCAAGCCTTTCTGCTCGCCGGCGGCACGGACCTGCTGGTCCGCCTGAGAAGCGGCGCGATCGAACCGGATCTGGTGGTCGACATCAAACGCATTCCGTCCATGCAGGCGGTGACGCGTTCGGCGGGTGCCTTTCGGATCGGTGCCGCCGTGCCAGCGGCAGCGCTTGGCGAGAACGCTGCGCTGAAGAAGGCCTGGCCCGGTGTCGTGGAGGCCGCCAACCTGATCGGTTCGGATCAGATCCAGAGCCGCTGCACGATTGTCGGTAATCTGTGCAATGCGTCGCCCGCGGCCGACAGCGTGCCTGCGTTGGTAGCCGCCGCTGCGAAGGTAGCCATTGTCGGGCCCAAAGGCCGGCGCACGGTGGCGGTGGAAGAGATTGTTACCGGCCCGGGCAAGACTTCACTGAAGAAGGGTGAGGTGATCGAGACAATTGTGCTGCCGAAGCCGGCACCGAAGACGGGTGATGCTTACCTGCGTTTCATTCCGCGCACGGAAATGGATATCGCCGTCGTCAGCGCTGGGGTTTGTCTGACACTTGGACCGCGCGGCGTGGTGAAGAAAGCCCGCGTGGCGCTGGGCGCCGTGGGACCCACCGTGCTGCTGGTTGCGGCCGCAGCGAAGGCCATCGTCGGCACGAAGCTCGACGATGCAGCTCTCGCAAAGTTGGCAGCGGCGTGCGAGGCGGCGTGCAAACCTATCGACGATAAACGCGGCACCATCGAATTCAGAACCGAAGTGGCGGGTGTGCTGGCGCGCCGCGCCGCGCGCATCGCCTATCAGCGCGCAGGGGGTAAATGATGTCTGGCATTCACGTTGCAACCACGATCAATGGTGACGCCGTCGAGTTCGTCTGCCACCCGACCGAGACGCTGCTGGATGTGCTGCGCGACCGCCTGGGCCTCACCGGTGCGAAAGAAGGTTGCAGCTCCGGCGACTGCGGCGCGTGCAGCGTGACGGTCGACGGACGCCTCGTGTGTTCGTGCCTGGTGCTGGGTGCCGAGGCAGAAGGGCGCGCAGTCACCACGGTCGAAGGCTTGGCGGTGAATGGCGCGCTGCATCCGCTGCAATCCAAATTCATCGAACACGCCGCATTGCAGTGCGGCATCTGCACGCCGGGTTTTCTCGTTGCAGCGAAAGCGCTGCTCGACCGCAACCCGGATCCCACTGAGGAACAGATTCGCTACGCGCTCGCCGGAAATCTGTGCCGCTGCACGGGTTACGACAAGATCGTGCGCGCCGTCGGCGCGGCAGCGAAGCAAATTTCCAAACAACGCGGATGACAGTCCAGCAACGAATTGTGAAAGAGGAAATCCAGTGACACTCGATACCAAGTTCACGAATCAGGAATTCAAAGTGGTGGGCACGCGGCCGCCGCGTCCGGATGGCACCGACAAAGTCACGGGCCGCGCCCGCTACGGTGCCGATGCATCCGCCCCCGGCCAGCTGGTGGGCCTGGTGCTGCGGTCGCCGCATGCGCACGCGAAGATTAAGAAGATCGACACATCGAAGGCCGAGGCGCTGAAGGGCGTGAAGGCGGTCATCACCAGTGCCGACCTGCCGGATCTGACCAAGGGCGATCGTGGCATGCTCGATATTCTTGAGAATTGCATGGCGCGTGGCCGCGCGTTGTACGACGGGCATGCCGTGGCTGCGGTTGCCGCCATCGATACGGCAACGGCGCGCAAGGCGCTGAAGCTGATCAAGGTGGACTATCAGGTGCTGCCCCACGTCACCGACGTGGATGAAGCGATGAAACCCAATGCGCCGATCGTGCAACCGCACGTCCGCACGGTGGGCGCCGATCCCAAAGCGGAGAAAGCATCGAACGTAGCGCAGATCTCTCAATTCGGGCACGGCGACGTCGATGCAGGTTTCGCGCGCGCTGATGTCGTCGTGGAGCGCAGCTACAAAACCGAGCAGACGCACCAGGGCTACATCGAACCGCATGCGTGTCTGGCCAGCATGGGCCCCGACGGTCAGGGTGAGCTGTGGGTTACCACCCAGGGACACTTCACGTTCCGCAACATATGCGCCAACTTGCTGGGCATCGACATCGCAAAGCTCAAGGTGACCTCGTCGGAAATCGGCGGCGGCTTTGGCGGCAAGACGCATGTATGGGTAGAGCCCGTTGCACTCGCGCTGTCTCGCAAGGCGAACCGCCCCGTGAAGGTGGTGATGAGTCGCGATGAAGTCTTTCGCGCAACAGGACCGACGAGTTCCACATCGGTGGACGTGAAGATCGGCGCGACACGAGACGGCCGCATCACCGCGGCATCGGCCACGCTGCGTTACCAGGACGGCGCGTTTCCGGGCATCTGGGGCATGCTCGGCGCAATGACGGCGTTCGCCTGTTACGACCTCGAGAACGTCAAGACAGTGGGCTACGACGTGCTGGTGAATCGGCCGAAGGTCACTGCCTATCGCGCGCCGTCCGCGCCGATGGCGGCATTCGGTGTCGAGAGCACGGTCGATCTGCTGGCCGCGAAGCTGGGCATGGCGCCTATCGACTTCCGCATCAGAAACGCAGCGAAGGAGGGCACGCGCGCATCCTACGGACCTACGTACGGGCCGATCGGGATCGGCCCCACGCTGGCGGCCGCAAAGAGTCATCCGCATATGAAAGCGCCGCTCGGTAAGAACCAGGGTCGCGGCATGGCCTGCGGATTCTGGTTCAACTTCGGCGGCCAGACGTGCACCGATTTGAATATCGGCGTGGACGGCACCGTCTCGTTGACCGTGGGCACCGTCGATGTTGGCGGGTCACGCGCATCGCTGTCGCTGATTGCCGCGGAGGAACTGGGGATACCGTATGAGCGTGTGCGTTGCACCATCGCGGACACGGCTTCGTTGGGGCACAACGACACCACAGAGGGGAGCCGTGGGACGTTCTCATCCGGCATGGCCACCATCTTTGCAGCGCGTAACGCCATCGACGTGATGCGCGAGCGCGCAGCGAAGACCTGGGAAATTGACGCCGCCGAAGTGGAATGGAAGGACGGTAAGGCGGTCGCCGTGGGCGCTGCGCACAGCAATCTGGCACCGCTGTCGCTGGAAGAACTGGCCGCGAAGTCACCGCGCACCGGCGGCCCGATCGCGGGCCACAATGAAGTCGTCGCCGACGGTGCGGGTGTTTCGTTCGCCACGCACATCTGCGACGTCGAGGTGGATCCCGAGACTGGCAAGACGCAGGTCGTGCGTTACACCGTCATTCAGGATGCCGGCAAGGCGATTCACCCGGACTACGTCGAGGGTCAGTTTCAAGGTGGTGCTGCGCAGGGTATCGGCTGGGCACTGAATGAAGAATACGTGTACGGCGCCGATGGCCGGCTGCAGAACGCGGGCTTCCTCGACTATCGGATCCCCGTTTGTTCCGATCTGCCGTTCATCGATACGCAGATTCTGGAAATCCCCAATCCGAATCATCCCTACGGCGTGCGTGGTGTCGGCGAGACGTCGATCGTGCCGCCGTTGGCGGCCATCGCCAACGCGGTGTCGAATGCGGCCGGTGTGCGCATGACGCACATCCCGATGTCGCCGCCGCGCATCTTGAAGGCGATCAACAACGCCAAGCTGAACCTCGCCGCCGGCTGATGGCGCAGGTGGGCCTGTCGGCGTCGTTGCGCGAGTGCGCCGGCGGCGCCACAACGGTTGCCATCGACGCGGCCACCATTCGCGAACTGCTGCGCAAGCTGGTTGAACGGTATCCGCGCATGCAGAGCCGCATCGACGAGGGAGTCGCCGTATCGATCAACGGCGAGATCTTCCGCGACGACCAGGGCCAACGGATACCCGAGGGGGCGGAAGTCTTTCTGCTGCCACGGATCCCGGGGGGTTGAGAAGCTCAGTGGGAGCGGCTTTGTAGGAGGGGCTTCAGCCCCGATCCTTGTCCCAGGCTACTCAAACAAGGATCGGGGCTGAAGCCCCTCCTACAACGCCCCCCACACATCTCCCCACAGCTTCCGGGCGGAGCCAGTCGCTCAACCACCGGTCGGGATCAGCGAATACTCCAACCGATTGTTGCGTTCGGCCACTCGATTCCACGCGCCGGCACGGCTCACATCCGGAGGAAACGGCACGCGACTCAGAGAATGTTCGCGGTCGTGTGCCACCAGTTCCACGGTAATCCCCGAACCGTTTGCCAGCGGGGAAGTGCGCAGAAACTCTGCAAAGCCCAACGATTGCCGCGTGGCGACAACCGCTGAGTCGTCCAGCGCATGGCCGATGAGCGTGCACGCTTCAATCGGCGCATCCGACGGTGCGAGTCCAATGCTGCCGGCCTCATCAGCCATCAGACAGAACTCTCCCAGGTGCGATTCGATGCGCACGCGGCCGCGAAAGTCCATGGCGACGAGACGGTCGAGCAGGTCGCGAAGCTCGGCGGCGCGGGCATCGTCGAACGGCAGCTCGTCGAAACCGAATCCTGCGCGTTGGTTGATGGCCCATTGCAGTCCATCGAGTGCCTGGACGTCGCGCGCCTTCACCAGCGTCTGCGCGCTGCGAAGCGCCGCGTTGAGCTGGCTGATCTGGGCAATCTGCTGGGTGCTCGCATTCGGCACCGGAACTGCGACGGCATCGCGCTCGGGTGCGGCGCGCCATGCCTGCGCGGCGAGGATCAACGTGGTGAGCGCAAAAAGTGCAGTGAGCGTCATCCACAACGTCCGGCCTCGGCCTGCACGGGCTGATTGCGACACCGCTTCGCCTACGTCAGGCGCAGCGCGCTGCGCCTCAATCACCTCGGCAGCAACCTGACGCGCCAGTCCAGCGCGCTCGCGGCGCAGATCTGCGCGCAGGTTGGCCTGGTCATCCATGATCCGATTGAGCACGGCGGTCAGCGCAATGCCGGTGGGGGGTTCCGCGGACGTCTCGGGCGCGAACGCTTCATCCGTCGCGCGACGGCTGGGTGAACCGGGTTCTGGTTCCGTGGCCGTGCGTTTCTCGCTGACCAGCCCCAGCTTCAGCAACATCTCGAACAGCACCTGAGGGTGCACTTCCTTCGGCAGCACGCCGATGCCGCCCAGGGCCCGCGCCTGACCCACATACACCTCGCCTTCCTTGGACGTGTACATCATCACCGGGATCATCGCGGTGCGCGGATTGCGCTTGATGGCGGCAAGTGCCTGCAATCCATCCATGCCGGGCATGGTGTGATCCATGAAGATCACATCTACCGTTTCGTGATCGAGGAACTCGAGAGCCTCCTCACCCGACGCAGCCAGCGCCACGGCCAGGTCGTGCTGTTCAAGTTGTTTTTGCAGCGCGAGCTGCGCCGATCTGGAGTCGTCAACCACAAGTGCGTGCTTGATGGACATGGTGTGCCCCGCGCGAAGCTGCCGTGCTGTTACGCATTCTCGCCCGAAACGCGGAGAAATATTGCGCAATTGATCGCACGCGCACGCCCGGCATTTTCATCAGGAAAAGCTTGGCACTTCCGCGGTTAAAGATTCCCCAACTTTCAGTTCTTCCTCAGGTAGTCAGAACCGGGCCTGCGAACACTGATCCGCAACGATTGTCGTTGCGAGATTGGTGCAGTGAAGTGGGCCGTCATGGTTGTAGCTGCAGTTTTCACCGGGGGCGCGGGGGCGTGCGACATCGATCATTCGAAGCTCCTCTCCGACGAATTTCCTTCGGAGATGACAGCGGTTGTAACCGCGGCAAAGTTGTATGCGCAGCGCTCAGCCGCGCTCGACGTAGAGTTCGTGGGCGCTGTGTACTACGCCGACTCCGGTACGTATCGCGTGGTGGTAGGGCGGGGTTGTGCGCTCGATGATGGTTTTCGTTTTCGCCTTCCGCGCATCGCTGGCGCGCGGCCCGTCGCGCTTTGGCATACACACGGCGCGGCCGGAGCTGCGCGCGATCTGTTCTCGCCCGCGGATGCGGCGACAGTACGCGATACGGGTCTGCCGTTTTATCTCGTCACGGCCGCTGGCGGCGTGCTGGTACTGCGCGACAACGAGGTATGGCAGCGTGTGCGCAGGGATAGCGGTTCATCCATGCGCATCCGTGGCGGTGCATTTCGGGGCACCATCGTTGCAATCCCCAACGAGTGAATTAAGGCGATAGCCCCGCTTGGGAAGCGTCTCGACCAGACGATACGGTCGCGTGTCCCCGAGCACGCGGCGGATCTGTGCCACGCAGCGGGTCACCGATTCCTCAACCACGATCCGACCCTCCCATACCTGCGCGAGAAGGTGCCCCCGCGAGACGAGATCCCCGGCGTGTTCGATGAGTTCACTCAGCACCGAGGCAACCAGCGGTTCGAGACGCGCGATGCGTCCGCCCCGTGTCACTTCCCCGGTCTGCGCGTCGAAACACGCGCCCGCGACACGAAAGCAGCACGGCGAGCTGCGGCGGCGCGCTCCCACTGGCTTGTCGAGGTCGGGTGTTTCCATTAGGTTATCTGGCTTAGAAATGGACGTGCTTTTACCCGAACCGCAGTCTATCCAGGGTTTCAGATCGAATACGAACGACTATTTGTCCCCACTTATCGTTAGAAAAACTATGGAAACGCCATGGTACCTCTGAATGCGATCAGGGCATTCGTGCTGGCCGCGCGCAGCTTGAGTTTCACCGACGCGGCGACGCAGTTGAGTGTCACCCAGGGTGCGGTGAGCCAGCAGGTTGCGCGCCTGGAGGGCTATCTCGGCGTGCGGTTGTTCGAACGCGCGGGGCGACGCCTGACGCTGACCGCGCAAGGCCGCCGCCTCTACATTGCCGTGGCCAGCAGCGTGGAACGCATCGACTCCACCGCTGCCGTTGCGAGGGCGAATCGATTCCCACAGCGCCTCGCCGTGGCAACGCTCAGTTCGTTTGCCGCCAAGTGGCTGGTGCCGCGCCTGCCGCGATTTCACGATCTGCATCCCGCCGTGCGGCTGCAGGTGCAATGCGGCGCGGAGGCAGTGCCGCTGCTCGACTCCGACATCGATGCGGCGATTCGTTTTGGGACGGGTCGCTGGCCGGGGCTGCAGACCCAGCGTCTCTTCGGTGAGGGATTGTTTGCAGTGACGACGCCTGCGTATGCGGCGGAGCTGGATCTCTCGGCCGGCCCAGAAGTGTTGAAGAGTTTGCCGCTCTACTAGGATCTGGACGGCGCGACGGAGTGGCAGGAATGGTTTGCCGCTGCCGGCGTCGATGCGGCCGGGCTCGATCCGGTCTACGGTTTCAACGATTCGCTGGTCATGCTGATCGCGTTATTCGATGGCCCGCCTGGCGTTGCGCTGGTGCGCGCCGCGGCGGCATATCAGGATCTGCGCGATGGACGCCTGGTGAGGCTGTTCGACACGGTGATCACAGCGCCCGGTGCTTACTATCTCGCCACACCGGCCGAGGCCGTGCCCAGTCCTGCACGCGACGCGTTCGCCACCTGGCTGATTGATGAAGCGGCGACCTATCGGGTGGCTGCGTTGGGTGCAGGCATCACCAGCTAGTCACGTACTGTTTCGTACAGCAGGACTGCGAACCATCCTCTGGCGTCCAGCCACGCATGGCGTTGCGTGAAACCGGCTCGTCTTGCGAGCTCATCGAATTCGCGTACATCGTATTTGTAGGAATTTTCGGTGTGGATGGCTTCGCCGGCGCGCAGCCTGATGCGTCGCTCGCCGATGGTCACTGTCTGCTCGATCTGACTCACCAGATGGATCTCGATGCGGCCGTAGTGCACGTCGTAGCGGGCACGGTGAACGTAGGCATCGAGATCGAAGTCTGCCGCCAGGGCCTCGTTGAGATGGTTCAGTACATTGAGATTGAACTGCGCCGTCACCCCCTGGGCGTCGTTGTAGGCAGGTTCCAGCACGGCTGGATCCTTCTTCAGATCGATGCCGATCAACAACTGTCCGGCGGGACCCACCACCTCGGCGACGTGGCCGAGGAAGCGTACGGCGTCCGGTGGTTCGAAATTGCCGATGCTCGAGCCGGGAAAGAATGCGGTGCGGCGGCCCGTGCCGGCAGTGGTCGCTGGCAGTGCGAACGGCTGGCTGTAGTCGGCGCAGACGGGTACCACGCGCAGCCACGGATAATCGGTGCGCAGCGTGTTGGCTGCGCGCGCAAGCGCGTGCCGCGATATATCTACCGGCACGTATGCGGCCGGTCGCATGGCGTCCAGCAGGAGGCGGACCTTGCCACTGCTGCCACTGCCGAACTCGACCAGCACGTGATCGTCTCCTACAGCGTGCGCAATGTCGCCCGCGCAGCGACGCAGAATGCCGATCTCGGTGCGCGTGAGGTAGTACTCGGGCAGCGCGGTGATCTCCTCGAACAGATCGGAGCCGCGCGCGTCATAGAGAAACTTCGGCGCAATGGATTTACGTGCGCGATCCAGACCTGCCAGCACCTCCGCCTGAATGGCCGACGTGGCGGGTTTGAGATTGATGACGGCCAGTTCAGACATAAGCTGCTCACACATCCCGCGCGAGACGGATGGCAGAGAACTGCCAGCGATCGCCCGGATGGAAGAAGTTGCGATACGACGCACGGATATGGTCGCGCGGTGTGGCACATGAGCCACCGCGCAGCACCATCTGGCCGGACATGAATTTGCCGTTGTATTCGCCCAGCGCGCCTCGCGCATGGCGGAATCCCGGATACGGCGCATAGGCACTGGCCGTCCACTCCCAGGCGTCACCGAACAGTTGCGCAAGCACATCGCTCGCTGCCGCGGGCCGCGGATGAAATTGTCGATCCTCGGCGAAGCAGCCCTCGGCCGATGCGCTGCCGAGCGATGTGGCGGCATGTTCCCACTCGAATTCCGTGGGCAGCCGTGCATCGCGCCAACGCGCAAACGCATCGGCCTCGAAATAGCTGACATGCACCACCGGCGACGCCGCGTGTAGCGGCGCCAGCCCGCCGAGGGTGTACTCGAACCATTGATCATCGCGCCTGTGCCAGTACAGCGGTGCAGCGCCGATTAGCGCGGCCTTCACCAGATCCCAGCCTTGGGACAGCCAGAGTTCGGGTCGCCGGTAACCCCCATCGTCGATGAATTCGAGATATTCGCTATTCGTCACCAGGCGCGAGCCGAGCGCGAACGGCGCCACGTATACGCGATGCCGTGGCTGTTCATTGTCGAATGAAAACTCGCCGGCGCGGGGTGTCATCCCGATGTCTATCAACCCGCCGGGTACAGGGAGGAACTGATGTGCTGCAGCGCTGTCGCGGCGTGGCGCGAGGGCAGCGCCGGCATACGCGGGCGACAAGGGATTGCGTCCCAGGTTGTATTTCAGATCGGTGACGATCAGTTCCTGGTGCTGCTGCTCGTGATTGATGCCCAGCACGATGCGATCGTCGATGGCGGCGTCGCCTGCCTCCAGCAGCGCCACCATCGCTGCATCGACGTGGTCGCGGTACTGAAGCACTTCGGTTACGGTCGGACGCGACAGCCGCCCCCGCTCGGCACGCGGAAATTGTTCGCCGACGGCGTTGTAGTACGAGTTGAAGAGCGCTTCGAAGGCGTCGTTGAAGGGCAAATAGTCAACGCGGTTTGGCTTGACGATGAATGTCTCGAAGAACCACGTGGTGTGTGCCAGATGCCACTTCGGCGGACTGGCGTCGGCCATGGGCTGGACACCGTAGTCGTCGATCTCCAGCGGCGCACACAGCGCAACTGTGCGCCGTCGGATGTCGAGATAGTGTTCCGTCAGGGAAGCGTGGTCCCGTCGAGGCGCAGCTTCGGCCACGTGTACCTTCCAAGCGATTTCGGGTGAGGATACGGGTCAGAGGCGCAATTGCAAATCAGGCCGGGTGCCGGGTCATTGGGGGAGTCGATTGGATACCAGGTGCGCGGGCACCAGGCGGCGTTCGAGCCGCTCGAAGATCAGTTCAGTGAGCATCGCCAGCAGCGCAGCGGGCACTGCACCCTGCAGGATGAGGCCCGTATCGTTCAACGCGAGCCCCGTGACGATGGGGTCGCCCAGGCCCCCGGCGCCGATGAACGCGGCCAGCGTCGCGGCACCGACGGTGATCACGGCCGCCGTGCGAACGCCCGACATGATCACCGGCGCCGCGAGCGGAAGCCGC
>JAQBCT010000333.1:0-8834 GCA_032124855.1 Gammaproteobacteria bacterium | reverse complement strand
CGTCTACCTCGGAACCGTTCTGCTGCTGATCGCAACGTTGCATTGTGCCGGCCAATTCGGTTGGAACGTCCACACGCTGGCCTATGCACTGATGTGCGTGGTCATCGGCAGCGGGCTCTTCGGTATGTACACGTACTTGCTGTATCCGCGCCTTATTTCAGACGTCAGGTCCGGCAAATCCCGCGCTGCGCTGTTCGGCGAACTGTTCGAGTTGGACAAGCGGGCGCGCGACCTGGCGAGACAGTGCGATGCGGACGTACAGAGTGCGATATTGAGCAGCATCGCAAGGACTTCGTTAGGGGGGGGCGTCGCCGCTCAGCTGCTCGGTCGCGACGGGTCTCAATTCGTTCCAGGTTCGGCTGATCGAAACGAAGCGGTATCGGCGTCGCTGTCCAACCGCGATCAGCAGGCCGCGATCGACGTCGTAGCCCAACGTATTCCTCGGGCGAACAAGCGAACCGAAGTCGCGAGTCTCCAGTCGCTCCTGTCCGTTCTGTCACGCCGTCAGGCGATCCTGAGACGACTTCGACGGGACGTACGCCTGCAGGGATGGTTGCGGATCTGGTTGTACGTTCACGTGCCGCTGACGGCGGGGCTGTTGGCGGCGCTGCTCGCGCACATCATCAGTACCTTCGTCTACTGGTAGATCCATGGAAGTTCTCATTCGTGAACGGCGCACGCGACCCGACGGTATCGGAGAGTATCTCGATACGGAGATCAGCGTAGCGTCGCTGAGTATTGGCAGTGCCCCCGACCAGACGATTCAATTGATCGGTCCGAACATCGCGGCCGAGCATGCTGAGATTGTGCTTTCCGGTACTGCGATTCGCATCAGCTGCCGCCAGCGCGATCTGCGCGTTGTGGTCAACGGTGAGGTGCAACGCGGCGCTACACTTCGTGATGGCGATACGATCGAATTTGACGGCCACCTGTTGACGTTGATGGCGCCGCCTGCTGGTTTCGATCTGGCCGTGGAGCTGGTGCCGAATGCATCTATCAACAGCAGCGATTTTGCCGGCGCGTTTCGAACGGAATTAGAACAGACCTGGCTTTCGAAGCGACGCGTCGCGTGGCTGCTGTTCGCCGGCATCTTCGCACTGACGTTGCTGATCCCCTTGAGCGAGCTCACCTGGCATCACGGCACCGCGCAGCGACCCTGGTTGCCGGCCGATGGCCAATGGAGTACCGGCGCGCTATCTCCAGCGCACCGCCTGGCGATTGGCGATGATTGCAGCGCGTGCCATGCAGTGCCGTTTGCGCGTGTCCGGGATGCCGACTGCACGAGTTGTCATGATCGAATTGAAGATCATATTGCGGCGCCGGTCATGATGGAGGCTGGACTTGCACACACACGCTGCGCGAGTTGTCATCGCGAGCACAACGAGCCGCCGCATCTGGTGGAGACGTCGGATTCGCTGTGCGCGTCCTGCCATGCAGATCCGCAACCGTTGGCGCAGATCGCCGAACTGATGCCGGCGTCCGGCTTCAGCCTTGAGACGCACCCTGGCTTTCAGGTGGATCTGCTGCGCCCTGTGGCGCGCCCGGGTGGCAGTGGTCTCATCTTTGATTGGCACGACGAATCAACTGCGATTGATGTTGCGCTCGAATCGTCAAACCTGCGTTTTCCCCACGACGTCCACCTCGACCCCGGCAAAGTGCGCAAAGTAGACGACAGCCGTCCGCTTGGTTGCACTGATTGTCATTCACTGGCGCCCGATAAGGAGCATTTTCTGCCGGTGACGATGGAGGATAGTTGCGGGAGTTGCCACGATCTGAAGTTCGATCCGACGGATCCGACGCGACAGCTGCCACATGGCCAGCCAATGGAAGCTATTCTGGCGATCGAGGGACACTATCTGCGCAAATTTGGCGACCCGAACAAGTCGGGAACCCGCGCCGCCAAACGCAGACTTCCGGACCGATCAAACGCGGATGAGCAATGTACGGACGGCGCCTTCGCGTGTGCGATGCGCAAGACGCGCGACGAAGCAGCACTTCAGTTCACGCTGCGCGGATGCATCACGTGCCATATGGTCGAAGATTCAGGCGGTGAGGATATCTACACGCGATTTCAGGTTTATCCCATTCGCCTGGTGAGCGACTATCTGCCCACAGCACACTTCAATCATGCGAGCCATCTGACTCAGAAGGACGCCACAGGTGACCTGGCCTGCGGGAGTTGTCACGATGCACTGCATTCGTCGCAGAGCAGCGATGTGCTGATTCCCGATATCGACAGCTGCGTGCAATGTCATGGCGATACCGCGCAGCCCGGAGCGGTGGTATTGCCCTGTATTGGCTGTCACATCTACCATCCGGAGCCGACCGGCGTTTCGCCAGACGTGTAGCAGGGCTGCCTTGCGCTTAAGTGCGCACGCTGGGATGGACGAATACAAATTGACCGGCGACATGTCCACCCACTTCGATGCGAGCAAACACGGGCGTCGGAATTCCTGATTGTCCGTCGTTGCCGTACATGACGCGCTCCTTCAGATGGGCGAACATTTCGCCGTCGATTAACACGCCACGGTTCTCGTTGAGCAATCCAATGAAGACCTTGGTAAATACGGAACCATCACCGGCACCGCCGTCCGGCGTCGGATCGTTGCCCCCGGATGAAATTACCGTTCGCGAACGTCCGCCCATCGAAAACTTCAGGTGCTGGTTGACGTCGCCGGCGTTGAATTTGATTCCACCGGTACTGACGATTCCCGCGCCCGCGTAGCATGAGTCTGCCACCACCAGAATGTGCTTGGCTTTCGATGCGCTCAGCCAATGATTCAATACATCGGTGGAGACGCCATAAGAATCGAGCCGGGACTGTGCTGAGGGTGCATTGACGCCCAGCCAGTAGCTCGAACGGTCTTGTTCCACGCCGTGTCCAGCGAAATACACAATCAGCGAATCGGCTGGCTGCAACTTCTCGTCGATCGCCTCGAAGTGTTGCAGGATCTGGTCTGCGGTGACATCGAGTAGAAGTTGCGATGTGAAGCCGTAGCGCGACTCGAGTACGTCGTTCACTTTGCGCGCATCGCTTTGCGCAAACGTGAGCGGTCGGAGGTTCTGATAGGTATTGTTGCCGATCACGATGGCGTAGTTGCGACCGATTTCGATGCCCTTGGGCAGGCGGATGCTGGACGTGTCCGGCAGTGGGTCGACCACTGAGCGGGTTGCGACTTGCCGGGTATGTTGGAGCTTGAGCAGTTCATTCTCGGCGTTCAGTTCTTTGCGCTGGGTGATCACCATTTCCAATTGGTTCCCCAGCTGCGCGATGGCGGCGTTCTTTGTCGCGAGCTCGCCGCGAAGTCGTACCGCCTCGGGCCCTTCCGCAGGTGCTTGTTGTGACGCTGTGACGACGGAATCGCGCTCCTGGCGTGTCAGTGCCAGTTGAGTCTCGAGCGTGTTCAGTTCGGTTTCGGTTGCGGAGAGTCGGCGACGTGTCGCGACGAGACTCGATTCGGTGGTCGCGATCTGCGCTTCCATTCGCGACCGCTCGTGTGCGGCCTCGTCCAATGCAACCTGCAATTTCTGCGCCTCGACCTCGGCCGCCGAGAGTTGTTCGGCCAACGCGTGTGCCTTGGCCTCACTATCAGCGAGCGCCGCGGATTGTCGCTGTTGCTCCGTTTCCAGCGTCTGCGCGCGCGCCAGCGCTTCGTTGCTCGAATCCACGTTCGCCCGCGCTCGTTTCAATTCGCCGACGGCGGATTCGAAACTCTGGCGTTGCTTCGTGAGTTGCAGCGTCAACTCAGTCTGTTGCTGCCTCAGTATGGCGACCTCTGCGCTACGGGACGCCAGTGATTGCTTCGAACGCTCCATTTCCTCGTTCGACTTCGCCGTGACATTGGAGAGTTCGGCCTTGAGACGGTTGTTTTCGAGGTCAGCTTGTCGCAGGTTGTTTGTGAGTTGCGCGTTTTGCGCGTCGACAACGATTTGCTTCGATTCGATTTGAAAGCGTTGCTCGTCGATGGTGCGCTGACGCTGGGCGATCTCCAATTCCAGCTGAGCAAGACGCTTCGACTCCGCTGCGTCCTTTGAAGCCTCCGAATCAACCGACGCCAGGGCGTCTTTCAGTTGCGCGATGCTCGCCACGCTGGCGGCAAGGGCTGCCTTTCTGTTTGCGAGGTCGGTTCGCGACGCAACAAGGTCGCGGCCGAGCGTCTCGATGTCTGCATTTCGATCTCTGAGCTCATGCGTCAGCGCCTCAATTCGTTCCTCAGCGGCTGTTTTGACTTCATCGAGCGTCGACGCCAGCACCAGACTTTCGTCAGTGCCGATGCCCTTGCGCCAGAGGTTGGTGGCGAGCAGCGGGTCTTTTTCTACGCCAAGCCCCAGCTCATACAGGTGCGCCAGACGACGCATGGCAGTGGGATCGTCCTGCTCTACACCTTTTTTGTACCAGAACGCTGCCTGAGCATAGTCCGGTGTTTGCAAAAGGAACTCGTACACCTCGCCCAGGTTGACCTGCGCGGAAGCATCGCCGTCGTTGGCCAGTGGAAGAAAGAAGGCCACCGCTCCCTCTGGACGCGAGCGGTCGTAGGTTGTGTATTCGCCACCGCGTAGTTCACATTTTTTAGCGGTCGTCTCGGTCAACCGTCTACGTTCGGGATAAACCATGTTGCCGAGCTTGCGCACGCGGGCCGGCAGCAGGCACGCGACGATGACGTTATCCCTGACTTCGGTGCCGGCCGGTTGCGATGTCGTGGCCTGGTCGGCTACGGCCGAACCCATCGTCAGCATGGCGACGGTCGCATTGAGCAGTGACTTCTTCAGATGCATGGTTCACCTCTCATGGTTGGGGGCCGATCATGGCGGTCCTTCGGTTCTCCAATCAATCCTGTCACACGGATCGATCGCGTTGAATCGATAGCTCTGAATGACTTCCATAAGCTGCCCGTAAAGTGCCCGCAAATCTGGCTGGTAGGGGTTCACGGTAAGCCCCTTGCACACGAATCGAGCGGCGGCCTCTGTGTCGGTTTCACGCAGCCGGGTGGCGGGAATCGCATAGGTCTTCGATACACTCACGATGCCCTGCGCCGCGGTGCGTTTATCCGCCAGTTCCGGCGCGCGGTTGAGCACCAGCGTATACAACCACAGGGCAGAGCTCGGGCCATCGCTGAGAAAGTAGTCACCCCGTTCGTCATCCCCTTGGTCAAATGCCTGCTTCGCTTCCTCGAGATTGATGCCTGCCTGCTCGCGCCACAGGTCAACCTGGTCTGTGGTCGCTGAACCCGTGGACCCGGCCGAAGCGACCACCTCATCCACGAACATTTCGTCGCTGGATTTCGGCGCGGTGAAAAACCATCCGATGGTGATGGCGATCGATGCAGTGACTGCGGTGGCGATCCACGGTGCAGCTCGCGTTGACTGACGCCCTGCGCCCATTTCTTCAAGAAACGCTTCGGCCGTCGGCGTGCGGTCGCCTCGTTCCAGCGCCATGGCGTGCTGCAGCGCGCGCCATTGGCGCCGTTTCAGGCCTTTCGGTTTCTTGGGCGCCACACCGCGCGTGCGCGCCTCGATGGATGGCATCTGGGCGTAGGGATGACGTCCCGTCAATAATTCGTAGGCGACGCATCCCAACGCGTAAATGTCGTCGCGGCTATCGGGCTTCAGACCCTCGAACATCTCGCAGCTCGCGTATTGGGGGGTCAGTGCTCCGAGTGCCGCCGGATCGAATCGGGTGCGCCCATCGAGCGCCACCGTTTCATCAATGGTCCGCGCAATGCCGAGATCGAGGACTTTCGTCTCACCGTCTTCCGTGATGAAAACGTTCCCGGGTTTGAAGTCGGAGTGGACGATTTCCTTGGAATGGATATGCGCCAGGGCGAGCGCGCATCCCTCGATGATCGGCCACGCCGTTTCGAATGGAATTCCTTCCTTGTTGCGGTTGATGAAATGATCGAGAGATGAACCCTTCATGAATTCCATGACAAGGAAGACATGGGGGCCATCACGATCGAAGTTATAGACGCCAACGATGTTGGGGTGGTTGAGCTTTTGCGCGTTGGTGGCTTCGCGTCGCAACGCGTTCATCGACTGCGGGTGTTCGCGGAACACGTCGCCGAGGACCTTGATGGCAACGTACGGGCTCGAGCCGATAATCTCCTGATCGCTCGCGAGAAAGACTTTCCCCATTCCGCCTTCGCCGAGGACCTGCTCGAGAACGTATCGTTCTCTGAGGATGGTCCCAACGTGAAGGCCGGGGCCGGACGGGAACTTCACGACGGTGGTGCTTCCGCCAGCGGGGTCGATTTTATTCACGGAGTCAGGTTGCGCCTCGACTAAAAGCAAAACGGCGAACACGCAAAATACTGCGCTGATAGAGGGGGTTACGCAAACTGCACCATTGCTGGCGCGTGTTGACTCCGCGTGTTCAATCGATGGTCCGCACAACCTTGTCGCAGATTCATTGTGGCGTATGATCGGGCAGAGCAGAAATCGAATAACGGCTGGGCAATGGGGGGTCGAATATGCACCGATTATCGATTGGGCACGTGCTGTGGGTCCTGGCGGGCCTGTGTTTGGGAGTCGCTGGCTCAGCTTCTGCGGCGACGACGCAGTTGGGTATGGATATCGAGGCAACGCCGGGGTCATCGAACTTCCTGGTGAACGCCGGGGATGCCATTCAGCTGACATGCGGGCCGTTGGCCGCCGCGGGTGGCCCGCAGGGCAGTTTGCCGGGCGCGCAGCAGGATCTGTACAACCGCTGCAACGAAATGATCACCACGTATCAGCCGGCAGGAACCAATTCGTATGGCTACGCCCCCGGCAATCCTGGCGATTCCGCCCGGTTGAACGCCGTGCGGCAGTTCTCCGGAGAAGAGACATCCAGTCAGGGCCGGTTTGCGACGGACAGTACGAACAAGCAGTTCACCAACCTTGGCAACCGTTTCGATGCGATTCGCCGCGGCGCGCGAAGTTCGCGATCGGGTGTCGCAATGACGTTCAACGACAGCGAGTTCAATCGCTCGCAAGGCGACATGGCGCCGCTGTATGGCGGTGGTGCCAGCGCCGATGAGTCGGGTGCAGACCTCGGCTGGGCTTGGTTCGCCAACGTTGGAATTGGATTCGGCGACCGGCAGCGCACTGAGAACGAAGATGGCTACGACTTCGATTCGTACGTCGCGACACTGGGCGTCGACTATGCATTGCAGAATGGCGTTGTGATCGGAATGGCCGTTGGGTACGACACCTATAGCGTGGATTTCGATGGAAATGACCCGATAGCAACGAGTCCAGCCGGTCCGGTGTCGGGTGGCGATATCGATGGCGATGGTTACACGGTGTCCACCTATGCCACGTACGCCACAGAGCGCTTTTTCGTAAACGGAATCGTGATGTACGGCGCCAATGACTACGACATGACCCGCCGAATCCAATTGCTGCCCGGTCCCGTGCCAACCGGCCGGCCGGCGGCGCCAGGTTTTGAACTCGATCGAAAACTGAATTCGGATACCGATAGCGATCAGATTGCCGGACAGATTACGGGCGGAACCACACTCGGTACGGGTGCGACGAGCGTCGATCTGTACGTTGGCATCGACTATCTCACCGTCGATATCGACGGATTCACCGAGTCCGAGCAGGATCTCTCGCCCACACCCACACCCACGCCCGGGCTTGCGCTGACATTCAGCAGTCAGGACGTCGACTCTACGCAGTCGTTAGTCGGATTCACGCTGCGACACGTGTGGAATACCGGTGTCGGCGTGCTGCTACCGTATCTTGGCGGAGAATGGCGCCATGAGTTTGAGAACGATTCGCGCACCGTGGACTACGGATACCAGAATGGAATTGCGCAACCGAACTTCAGGACCCCGACCGATAACGTCGACACGGACTTCTTCATCGCCAGCGTCGGACTCTCCACGCAGTTTGCGAACAATCTGTTCGCTTTCGTCCAATACGACGGCACGCTCGGACTCGAGGATACAACGGCGAGTTTCGTGACCATCGGGATCCGCGGCACTTTCTGACGACTTCGGGGTACGAGCCACAGATCGCAACGGTTAGCAGCACCAGCACGGAAGGAAGCCGATTAATGAGAGCACATCATCTGTGGCTCGCAACCGGCATGCTGGCCATGCTCTTGGGTTGTTCGGGCGGCGGTTCGCAGGGCAGCAGTGTTGGCACAGATCCGACTCCTGCGGGATGCTCCGGCGACTGCGCGACAGCATCGACGCTGCTGACGACGGGCGATGTCGGCACGGTGATCGCCCAGGCCGTATTCGAAGCGCAGGCGCGCAACGCTGTCATGACGATCGCCGTGGTGGATCGTGTGGGTAATGTGCTGGCGGTATACCGGCTTGGCATGGCCGCGGGTCGCAACGTCCTGGTGGCGTCGCATCCCGATGGAGCCGGTGGATCGACCATCACGGGCGGCCTGGAAGGTGCTGTGCTGCCGATTGATGCGGCAGCGGCAATCGCGAAGGCCGTAACCGGCGCGTACCTCTCGTCCGAGGGCAACGCGTTCTCCAGCCGCACTGCTTCCCAGATTGTTCAGGATCATTTCAATCCGGGCGAGCGCGATCAGGCCTCGGGGCCGTTGTTCGGCGTGCAGTTCAGTCAGCTTGCGTGTTCCGATTTCATCACGTCATTCAATGGTGTCTCGCCCGATGCCGGCCCGAAGCGATCGCCGCTCGGGTTGTCGGCGGATCCCGGTGGGCTGCCGCTGTATAAGGGCGGCACCGTTGTCGGTGGTGTCGGCGTCATCGCCGACGATCTGTATTCGATCGACGCCAATATCACGAATGTCGATGCCGATCTCGATGAGGCCATCGCCTACGCGGGCACGTTTGGTTTTGCCGCGCCCCTCGATCGCCAAGGTCAGCGCATCA